>NZ_VMLA01000108.1:0-3746 GCF_013276425.1 Streptococcus sp. 3874
AGGTCGACAAATCACAATTTGCTTGTGAGATAGCTATAAAAGTGTGGAGAAATAGCTTGAAATTTAGTATAATATAGCTAAACTATTTGTTTAAAGTGAGAAAAAAATGGGAAATTTTAGCTTTCTTTTAAAAAATGACGAATATGAATCTTTTTCAAAACCTTGCATTGAAGCTGAGAATATGATTGCTACATCAACTGTGGCTACTGCCTTTATGGCGCGTCGTGCTTTAGAGCAGGCTGTCCATTGGATATATAGTCACGATTCATATTTAGAGGCTCCCTATCGTGCTACTCTATCTTCTTTAGTATGGGATGATGATTTTAGGGATATCGTAGATTCTGAACTCCACAAGCAGATAGTTCTGTTGATTCGGTGGGGAAACCATGCTGCTCATGGTGGTGAAATTAAGGAACGAGAAGCGATTTTAGCTTTGCATCATTTGTATCAGTTTGTTAATTTTATCGATTATTGTTACAGCAATGAATTTGTGGAGCGTTATTTTGATGAGAAGTGCTTACCACTTTCAGCAAACATCAAATATCGAGAAACTCCACAATCTATGATAAAGTTACAAGACAGTTTACCAGAACTGCCTGATTTTCATGAGCAGATGGCTGCTCAGTCCGTAGAAGTTCAAGAGACTTATACTGAAAAACGTGAGACTGCAGCGCAACGGCAAGATGTGCCTTTCCATATTGATCAATTATCTGAGGCAGAGACAAGAAAGCTCTTTATTGATATCGATCTCCGTTTAGCAGGATGGATATTTGAAGAAAACTGTCGTGTTGAGATAGCCGTTGATGGTCTCAAACACGGTTCAGGAATTGGTTACTGTGACTATGTACTTTATGGTAAAAATGGGAAAATTTTAGCGATTGTGGAGGCTAAAAAAGCCTCTGTCAATCCAGAAGTAGGGGAAGTACAGGTCAAAGAATATGCTGAAGCTCTGGAGAAACATATCGGCTATCAGCCAATTTGCTTTATTACAAATGGGTTGAAGCACTATATACTTGATGGTCCGAACCGACGCCAGATTGCAGGCTTTTACTCTCAAGAAGAATTGCAATTAGTGATGGATAGACGTCATCTTCAAAAACCACTTGAGGATATTTCTAGTAAAATTAGAGACGATATTTCCGGGCGTCACTACCAAAAACATGCGATTGCAAGCGTTTGTGAAGCTTTCTCTAATCATCGTAGACAGGCACTTTTGGTTATGGCAACTGGGGCTGGGAAAACTCGTACAGCAGTTTCTCTAGTTGATACCTTATCACGTCATAACTGGGTAAAAAACGTTCTCTTCTTAGCCGATAGAACTTCCTTGGTTAAGCAAGCCTATGATTCGTTTAGAAAATTACTCCCAGATCTTTCCGTTTGTAACTTCTTAGAAGATAAAGAAGGAGCTCAATCAAGTCGTATGGTCTTTTCAACTTATCCGACTATGATTGGAGCGATTAGTGGTCAAGAAGAAGTAAATCAACGCCCTTTCACTGTTGGGCATTTTGACCTTATCATAATTGACGAATCTCACCGTTCTATTTATCAGAAATACAAGTCCATTTTTGATTATTTTGATGCAAGGATTGTAGGCTTAACCGCTACTCCGCGTCAAGATTTAGATAAAAACACCTATGGATTCTTTAATTTGGAGAATGGGGTTCCAACATATGCATATGATTTGGAAGAAGCTGTTAAAGACGGATATTTAGTAGCCTATCATTCTATCGAAACCAAACTGAAACTACCTACGGATGGTCTACATTATGATGATTTGTCCGAAGAAGAAAAGGAACATTTTGATAGCAAATTTGAAGACGATAGCTGTGAAAAAGATATTGATGGGAGTGTGTTTAATTCTTTTATTTTCAATAAAAGTACAGTAGAAATTGTTTTAAATGAACTCATGACAAGAGGAATTCAGACAGCCTCGGGTGATGAAATTGGTAAAACTATTATTTTTGCTAAAAATCATGATCATGCGGAATATATCAGAGGTATTTTTAACAACCGCTATCCTGAAAAAGGGAGCGACTATGCTCAGGTGATTGATTATAGTATTAAGCATTATCAGACCTTGATTGATGATTTTAAAATTAAGGAGAAGTATCCTCAAATTGCGATTTCTGTCGATATGTTAGATACAGGTATTGATGTACCAGAGGTTGTTAATTTAGTCTTCTTCAAGAAAGTACGTTCTAAAACTAAGTTTTGGCAGATGATTGGTCGAGGAACCCGTCTATGTAAAGATTTATTTGGACCTGAGCAGGATAAGGAAAACTTCTTGGTATTTGATTATGGGGACAATTTTGATTATTTTCGTGCAGATCCAAGAGATGGAGAGGGTCGTCACATTGTTTCTTTGACTCAGCGTTTATTTAATATCAAAGTGGACTTGATTCGAGAACTTCAGGGACTCCAATACCAAGAAGATCAGTTTGCGAGAGCATACCGTCAGGAGCTTGTTTCAGAACTTCAAGGTCGTATAGAGAGCTTAAATGAGTTGGACTTCAGGGTTCGTATGGTTTTAGATACAGTTTATAGCTATAGGAAATTAGAAAGTTGGCAGAATCTAACTGCTGTTACAAGTGAAACCATTCAAAAAAATCTCTCTCCGCTTTTATTTGATGAAGATAAAGAAGATGAGATGGCGAGGAGATTTGATTTGTGCTTACTTCATATTCAGTTAGGGCAACTGACAGCTAAATCTTCTACTGTTCATATTTCCCAAGTGATGAAGACGGCTAGAGCTCTTTCTGCTATTGGCAATATCCCGCAGGTTTTTGAGCAGGCTGAAATTATCAGGAAAGTACAGGAGCCTGAATTTTGGAAAGAAGTTAGCTTGTCTGATTTGGAAAAAATTCGTCTTGCTATTCGAGATTTATTACAGTTTTTGGATAAAACAGACCGTAAACCCTACTATGTTAACTTTGAAGATCGTATACTCTCCACTGTTCACGAGACCACAGCATTTTTGCAGGTCAACGATCTTCGGTCTTACAATGAAAAAGTTGAGCATTATTTGAAAACTCATCTGGATGAAGAGTCTATTTCTAAGCTATACCATAATAAAAAGTTGACATCTGATGATATGCTTGCACTTGAAAAATTGCTCTGGGAAAAATTAGGTAGTAAAGCAGACTACCAACATCATTATGAAAATAAGGCAATTCCGAGATTGGTTCGTGAGATTATTGGCTTAGATAGAGAGTCTGCCAATCGTATTTTTTCTAAATTTTTGTCGGATGAGAACCTTAATGCCAGGCAGATTTCATTTGTAAAATTGATTGTAGACTACATTGTAGAAAATGGTTGCTTAGAGATGAAAGTGTTAACGCAAGAGCCATTTAAATCTCATGGATCTGTTCAACTACTCTTTCAACACCAACTACCAGTACTTCGTAATATTGTTCAAACCATTGAGCTCATCAATAATCGAGCTGGAGAAGCGGCTTAAATTCTAAAGTGATTGCCATACTGAGACTCATTTAAAATTAAAAAGAGTAGAAATTTATGTCATATATGAGAAGTTTTATTAGGAAGAATGTCATCGTTTTCCTAGAATACAGTATCAGTTGTTAAGTGGCTGATAAATTTCAAAGTAGATACTTGTACCACGATGTTTGTTGATCGAGTTATTATAAAAGAGCTACTTTGATTTTAAAGAAATAGAAAACAAAAAGCCGAGCAAGAATTCAATTGCAGGAGAAAATGAAGGAATACTCAGTGAAAATCAAAGAGCAAAC
>NZ_VMLA01000108.1:3759-14407 GCF_013276425.1 Streptococcus sp. 3874
ATACCTACGGCAAGGCGATGTTAATGCGGATTGAAGAGATTTTTGAAGAGTATAAATCTTCCTAGGATAAAGCAAAACGCATAATATCAAGGGTTTTAAACACTTGATATTATGCGTTTTCTGATGTTAAAGACTTTCTACCAGGTTTTTTGAAGCATAATTGTTAGTTGTAGTCATTTATTATTCTTCAAAGAAAAATGGTGGGGCGAATTTTTTCAGTTCTTCAAAGCACTTTTGAGCAGCATCTGCATCTTCACAGATGATAAGACAGACATCATCACCACAAAGGGTAGCGATAGCGTCAGGGAAGCTCAAAGCATCAATGATAGAACCAAAGGATTGAGCCAGTCCAGGAAGGGTTTTTAGTAGGACTTGGTGTTGAACTGGGCGCATCAAGACAAGGGCGTCTTCCATGTAGAGTTCGAGACGTTTTTCCCATTTTGAGATGGAACCATTGTTAAGAACATAATAAGCGCTATCTTCTTCGCGGACTTTTGATAGGTTCATATTTTTGATGTCGCGTGAGAGGGTTGCCTGGGTCACTTGAATGTCGTTCTCAGCAAGAAGGGACTGCAATTCAGCCTGTGTATGAATCTTGTTTTTTGCGACAAGAGCGCGTATGAGTTGGTGGCGGTGTTCTGATTTATTCATAATAATGTAACTCCTTTTAGCAAGGTATGGTAAGCGTGGACTGAGCGAGGTCGACAGTCAAGTAGTAGTCGGTATTGTCACGGATGGTGATTTCAAAGTCAGTCGTATAGAGGACTAAACGAAGAGTATCTCCTTCTTTTAGATTGTAAATAGTTGGTTGCAGTTCAAATTGCACATCCATCCATTCATCTGCAGTAATATCCTCTACTAACAGTAAATCATTTCTATTTTGTAAATTAAGGTAACCTTTTGTCACGACTCGTTGTGCATCTGGTCTAAATGGCAGTTCACAGAGATTTTCCAGCATATGATAGCGACCGTTGTCAATGGTTCTAGCACTTAAAACAGCTGGATAAGGCTGTAAGTATTTCTTTTGACCAAGTTCCAGTAATTGAGCAGATAAAAGCCCCTTGTTTGTGCTGGATTTGATATGAAGATTGAGCTGAGCGCGACCGTTTAAATGAATGTCCTTGGTCACAGGAAGGTCAATAGTAATCTGATTAGCTTTCCCTTGATAGAGTTCTGTATTGAAGGTTTGGTAGGTCTTACCATAGCGCTCAAAATCCTTATCTGAGTACTGGTTTTGAATAGCTTGCTCTTCTTGACCAAGTGAGAAGGTTTCACAGTTTTCTTGCCCACCGAAGTTATCAAGTGATAACCAAGTCTGTGGAGCTGTATTGTCCTGCCAGATAACAGTAGGAAGTTGAAAGTCTGTTTCCTGTCCTAGTAATTTCTTGGTTAATAAGGCATTTATGGACTCACGGAAGTCAATTGATTGCCAATTGTTCATGTAAACATGGGCACCATTATGGAAAAAGAGATGCTTGTGTATATGAGTAGGAAGAGCATGGAACATCTGGTAAACATGAAGTGGTTTGACATTCCAATCCTGAGAACCATGAGTAAAGACAACCTCTGCCTTTACTTTATGGGCATTGAGCAGATAATTGCGGTCATGCCAAAACTGATTGTAGTCCCCAGTTTTTCGGTCTAGCTGAGCTTTCACTTTTTCTAAGTCAGCTTGGTGAGCTTCATTGCCACGGATATAGTCGCCAGCTAAGAGATTACGAGAATAGGTTAACTCAGCAAGGGAGTCAAAGTCCTCACCTGGATAACCACCTGGGCTAGTCACCAGACCGTTTTCACGGTAGTAGTTGTACCATGATGAAATTCCTGCCTCGGCAATGATAACTTCTAAACCATCGACTCCTGTAGTCGCAAGACCATTGGACATGGTACCTAGATAGGAAAGTCCCGTTGTAGCAACTTTTCCGTTTGACCAATCAGCCTTGACTTGACGCTGGCGCGTGTGATCAGTAAAGGCACGGCAACGGCCGTTAAGCCAATCGATGACATTTTTATAAGCCTCGATTTGCTGGTAGTCTCCATTAGTCATGAAACCTGTCGAGTCTTTGGTACCAACACCTGAGACATAGAGATTGGCAAAGCCTCTCGGAAGGAAGTAGTCGTTTAGTGTATAGCTAGAGTTGATGTGAGTTAGCTTTTCCTCAGCCTCTGCTATAAGCTCAGCTTTACCTTGGGGTTGGACGAGATTTAGTTGAGGTTTCTCTAGCTCAATCTTGTGAGGAAGCTTAACCTCAAGCTCGCCCTCCATCTTGTAGAGAGCCTTGTCACTAGCCTTGTCATTGGTTCCCTGATGATAAGGGCTGGCTGTCATGATGGCAGGGATTTTTCCATCAAAACGAGGGCGAATAATGCTAACCTTTACTAGGTCTGATAGCCCTTTTTGGTCAGTATCGACACGAGACTCCACGTAAACGACTTCACGAATGACATCCTGGTTAGAAAAAGTAGCCAAACTCTTGCCGTTAAAGTAGTGGTAGTCATTATCCTCCGGAATAAGACCATCACTAACAAGTTGGTCGATAAGAGTATTTCCTTTTTTGGTGCGAGTATTGAGTAACTGATAGAGATTTTCAAGCAAGTCACCGTATACAATAGGAAATCCAGTTTCTTTACGAAAAACGTCACTGTCTTCGAAGTCAACCAAATAAGAAAAGCCTAAAAGTTGAAAAGCAACAGTATAAAAAATATCTGCTGTCAGTTCATCTTCTGATTGAAAAAATGTCAGCAGGTCTGTTTTTTTATCAGCTGCTAGGATGGAAAGTGGGTAGTTGGTGTCTTGATAAGTGAAAAAGAAACGACGTAAAAAGGTTTCAAGTGAGTCTTTGTGATTGGCTGTATTTTGTAAATCAAAGCCATATTTTTTTAGTTCAGATAAGATATTTTCTTTTGGGAAAGTGATATAACTATATTGATTAAAACGCATAGAACCTCCATATAGAATGATAGTTAAGGTTATTATATCAAAAAAAAAGCAGAAAGGGAATTGTTAACTGTAAAAGGAAATAATCTAATAAAAATGAATAAAGTGCTAAATTCAATATAGAGAACAGTGTAATAATAGATATAATGGATATAATATAAAAATTCTAGGAGATTTATATTGTATGTTTTCTATTTTTTTATATATATAATATAGTATAAATATAAAAACGATGACAAAAATACAAATGAATAGAAAGTAAATTAGTAAGCTGATGAAATTTTTCTCAAGAGAAGCCTTTTATAGGTGAAAATGGTATAATATAGTGAGAAGGATAGAGGAGAAGTGTAAATTGATCGCACAACTAGATACAAAAACAGTCTATAGTTTTATGGAAAGCGTCATTTCGATTGAAAAGTATGTGAGAGCAGCTAAAGAATTCGGCTACACTCATCTGGCTATAATGGATATTGACAATCTTTATGGTGCTTTTGACTTTCTAGAGGTTACAAAAAAATATGGCATTCATCCTTTATTAGGGCTTGAAATGACTGTGTTTGTGGATGCTCAGGAAGTGAATCTGCGCTTTTTAGCTTTATCTAGTGTGGGCTATCAGCAGTTGATGAAGCTTTCGACAGCCAAGATGCAGGGGGAGAAAAATTGGTCGGTTTTATCTCAGTACTTAAATGATATTGCGGTAATTGTGCCTTATTTTGATGGACTGGAGTCGTTAGAACTAGGCTGTGATTACTATATAGGGGTTTATCCGGAAACACCAGCAAGCGAATTTTATCATCCAATCTTGCCCCTCTATCGGGTCAATGCTTTTGAAAGCAGGGATAGAGAAGTTCTTCAAGTTTTAACAGCGATTAAAGAAAACCTACCGCTTAGAGAAGTTCCCTTGCGCTCACGACAAGATGTCCTTATATCAGCAAGTTCTTTAGAGAAATTATTCCTAGAACGATTTCCGCAAGCCTTAGACAATTTAGAAAAGCTGATTTCAGGCATTTCTTACGACTTGGATACGAGTCTGAAACTGCCTCGTTTTAACCCAGCTAGACCAGCAGTAGAAGAGTTGAGAGAACGCGCTGAGCTTGGGCTTGCTCAGAAGGGATTGACTAGTAAAGAATATCAAGACCGTCTAGACCAAGAATTGGCTGTTATTCATGATATGGGATTTGATGATTATTTCTTGGTTGTTTGGGATTTGTTGCGTTTTGGACGACTGAATGGCTACTATATGGGAATGGGAAGGGGTTCTGCAGTTGGTAGCTTGGTTTCTTATGCCTTAGATATTACAGGGATTGACCCAGTAGAGAAAAATCTGATTTTTGAACGCTTTCTCAATCGTGAACGCTATACCATGCCTGATATTGATATTGATATCCCAGATATTTATCGTCCAGATTTTATCAGATATGTTGGTAATAAATATGGCAGTAAACATGCGGCACAAATCGTTACTTTTTCTACCTTTGGTGCCAAGCAAGCTCTGCGTGATGTCTTGAAACGCTTTGGTGTTCCAGAGTATGAATTATCCGCAATTACCAAGAAAATCAGTTTCCGTGATAATCTCAAGTCAGCCTATGAGGGCAATCTCCAGTTTCGTCAGCAAATTAATAGTAAGTTAGAATACCAAAAAGCCTTTGAAATTGCCTGCAAGATTGAGGGGTATCCAAGACAAACCTCTGTCCATGCAGCTGGTGTTGTGATTAGCGACCAAGATTTGACCAATTACATTCCTCTAAAGCATGGTGATGAAATTCCACTGACTCAGTATGATGCTCATGGAGTTGAGGCTAGCGGTCTTTTGAAGATGGATTTTCTGGGACTACGAAATTTGACCTTTGTCCAGAAGATGCAAGAATTACTTGCAGAAACAGAAGGTGTTAAGATAGTTATCAACGAGATTGATTTGGAAGACAAAGAAACGTTAGCTTTATTTGCTTCTGGCAATACAAAAGGTATCTTTCAATTTGAACAACCTGGTGCCATTCGTCTGCTTAAGCGTGTGCAACCAGTCTGTTTTGAAGATGTCGTAGCGACTACTTCTCTAAATAGACCAGGTGCTAGTGATTATATCAATAATTTTGTGGCAAGAAAACATGGGCAGGAAGAAGTGACTGTTCTGGATCCAGTACTGGAGGATATTTTGGCTCCAACCTATGGTATCATGCTCTATCAGGAGCAGGTTATGCAGGTAGCTCAGCGGTTTGCTGGATTTAGTCTTGGGAAGGCCGATATTTTGCGTCGAGCTATGGGGAAAAAGGATGCTTCTGCCATGCATGAGATGAGAGCTTCCTTTATTCAAGGCTCCTTAGAAGCTGGTCATACTGTGGAAAAAGCAGAGCAGGTCTTTGATGTCATGGAGAAGTTTGCAGGTTATGGTTTTAACAGGTCACATGCCTATGCTTACTCAGCTTTGGCCTTCCAGTTGGCTTATTTCAAAACGCATTATCCAGCCATTTTTTATCAGGTCATGTTGAATTCTGCCAACAGTGATTACTTAATAGATGCACTTGAAGCAGGCTTTGAAGTGGCTCCTCTGTCCATCAACACCATTCCCTATCACGATAAAATTGCCAACAAGTCCATCTATCTAGGATTGAAATCGATTAAGGGAGTCAGTAATGATTTAGCTCTCTGGATTATTGAAAATAGACCCTATTCTAACATTGAAGATTTTATAGCTAAATTACCTGAGAATTATCTGAAACTACCTCTGCTAGAACCTTTGGTAAAAGTTGGTCTTTTTGATTTATTTGAAAAAAATCGTCAAAAAGTATTTAATAACTTAGCCAATCTATTTGAATTTGTGAAAGAGTTGGGAAGTTTATTTGGAGATACTATTTATAGTTGGCAGGAATCGGAGGATTGGACGGAACAAGAAAAATTCTATATGGAACAAGAGCTTTTAGGGATAGGTGTCAGCAAACATCCACTACAAACTATCGCAAGTAAAGCTATTTACCCAATTACCCCAATCGGAAATTTGTCAGAAAATAGCTATGCTATTATTTTGGTTGAAGTTCAGAAAATAAAAGTGATTCGTACCAAAAAGGGTGAAAATATGGCCTTCTTACAGGTAGATGATAGTAAGAAAAAATTGGACGTCACTCTCTTTTCAGACTTATATCGTCAGGTTGGACAGGAAATAAAAGAGGGAGCCTTCTACTATATAAAAGGAAAAATACAATCACGTGATGGCCGTCTGCAAATGATTGCACAAGAAATAAGAGAAGCAGTTGCTGAACGCTTTTGGATACAGGTGAAAAATCATGAATCGGATCAAGAAATTTCACGTATTTTAGAACAATTTAAAGGCTCAATCCCAGTCATCATCCGGTATGAGGAGGAACAGAAAACCATCGTTTCTCCCCATTATTTTGTAGTTAAATCTGATGAATTAGAGGAGAAATTGAATGAAATCGTTATGAAAACGATTTATCGCTAAAAATACGGAAAATAGAAGAATTTTAAAATCAAATGTGGTATAATCAAGAAGACTGTTAAAAGAAAAAGGAGCATAAACCAATATGAAACGTATTGCTGTTTTGACTAGTGGTGGAGACGCCCCTGGTATGAACGCTGCTATCCGTGCAGTTGTTCGTCAAGCAATTTCAGAAGGAATGGAAGTGTTTGGTATCTATGACGGATATGCTGGTATGGTTGCCGGTGAAATTCATCCCCTAGATGCAGCTTCAGTAGGAGACATCATTTCTCGTGGTGGTACTTTCCTTCACTCAGCTCGTTACCCAGAGTTCGCTCAACTTGAAGGGCAACTAAAAGGGATTGAGCAATTGAAAAAACACGGCATTGAAGGTGTAGTTGTTATCGGTGGAGACGGTTCTTACCACGGCGCTATGCGTTTGACTGAGCATGGTTTCCCTGCTATCGGTCTTCCAGGTACAATCGATAACGATATCGTTGGTACTGACTTTACAATCGGTTTTGACACAGCGGTTACAACTGCTATGGATGCTATTGATAAGATTCGTGATACATCATCAAGTCACCGTCGTACTTTTGTTATTGAAGTTATGGGACGTAACGCTGGTGATATCGCTCTTTGGGCTGGTATTGCAACTGGTGCAGATGAAATCATCATTCCTGAGGAAGGATTCAAGATTGAAGACATCGTAGAAAGCATTAAATGTGGTTATGAGTGTGGTAAAAAACACAATATCATCGTCTTAGCTGAAGGTGTGATGTCAGCAGCTGAATTTGGTCAAAAACTTAAAGAAGCTGGAGATACAAGCGACCTTCGTGTGACAGAACTTGGACATATTCAACGTGGTGGTTCTCCAACTGCGCGTGACCGTGTATTGGCGTCACGTATGGGTGCCCATGCTGTTAAACTTCTTAAAGAAGGTATTGGTGGTGTTGCGGTTGGTATCCGTAACGAGAAAATGGTTGAAAACCCAATTCTTGGAACGGCAGAAGAAGGAGCATTGTTTAGCCTTACTGCAGAAGGTAAGATTGTAGTTAACAACCCACACAAAGCCGATATTGAGCTATCTAGCTTGAATAAGAGCTTGTCATAATTTACAATTTAGTTAATAAGACCAAAAAGGTCATATCTATAAAGGAGTCACAAAAATCATGAACAAACGTGTAAAAATCGTTGCAACTTTGGGTCCTGCGGTAGAAATCCGTGGTGGTAAAAAATTCGGTGAGGACGGATACTGGGGTGAAAAACTTGATGTTGAAGCTTCAGCTAAAAACATTGCTCAATTGATTGAAGCTGGTGCTAACACATTCCGTTTCAACTTCTCACACGGTGACCACCAAGAACAAGGTGAGCGTATGGCAACTGTTAAACTTGCTGAAAAACTTGCAGGTAAAAAAGTTGGTTTCCTTCTTGATACAAAAGGACCAGAAATCCGTACAGAATTGTTCGAAGGTGAAGCTAAAGAGTATTCATACAAAACTGGTGAGAAAATCCGTGTTGCAACTAAACAAGGAATCAAATCAACTCGTGAAGTGATTGCATTGAACGTTGCTGGTGCTCTGGATATCTATGATGATGTTGAAGTTGGTCGTCAAGTGTTGGTTGACGACGGTAAACTTGGTCTTCGTGTGGTTGCTAAAGATGACGCAACTCGTGAATTTGAAGTGGAAGTTGAAAACGATGGTATCATCGCTAAACAAAAAGGTGTGAATATTCCTAACACTAAAATTCCTTTCCCAGCCCTTGCTGAACGTGATAACGACGATATCCGCTTTGGTCTTGAACAAGGTATCAACTTTATTGCGATTTCATTCGTACGTACTGCAAAAGACGTGAACGAAGTTCGTGCAATCTGTGAAGAAACTGGAAACGGGCATGTTCAATTGTTCGCTAAAATCGAAAATCAACAAGGTATCGATAACTTGGATGAAATCATCGAAGCAGCTGATGGTATCATGATCGCTCGTGGTGATATGGGTATCGAAGTACCATTCGAAATGGTTCCAGTTTACCAAAAAATGATTATCAAGAAAGTCAATGCTGCAGGTAAAGTTGTTATCACTGCAACAAACATGCTTGAAACAATGACTGAAAAACCACGTGCAACTCGTTCAGAAGTATCAGACGTATTCAACGCTGTTATCGACGGAACTGACGCTACAATGCTGTCAGGCGAGTCTGCAAACGGTAAATACCCACTCGAGTCAGTAACTACAATGGCTACAATAGACAAGAACGCTCAAACTCTTCTTAATGAATACGGACGTTTGGATTCAGATTCATTTGAACGTAACTCTAAGACAGAAGTAATGGCTTCAGCTGTTAAAGATGCTACTAACTCAATGGATATCAAATTGGTTGTAACTCTTACTAAGACAGGTCATACTGCACGTTTGATTTCTAAATACCGTCCAAATGCTGACATCTTAGCATTGACATTTGATGAATTGACAGAACGTGGATTGATGTTGAACTGGGGTGTTATCCCAATGTTGACAGATGCTCCATCTTCAACTGACGATATGTTCGAAATCGCTGAACGTAAAGCGGTAGAAGCAGGTCTCGTTGAGTCAGGCGATGATATCGTTATCGTTGCTGGTGTACCAGTAGGAGAAGCTGTTCGTACAAATACAATGCGTATCCGCACAGTACGTTAAGAAAAATATAAAAACCTATCATATCCAGCTTTAGAGCTTGTGTGATAGGCTTTTTTGGGCTCTTTGTCAACTGTAGTGGGTTGAAGTCAGCTAAGCTCGAGAAAGGACAAATTTTGTCCTTTCTTTTTTGATATTCAGAACGATAAAAATCCGTTTTTTGAAGTTTTCAAAGTTTCGAAAACCAAAGGCATTGCGCTTGATAAGTTTGATGAGATTATTGGTCGCTTCTAATTTGGCGTTAGAATAGTGTAGTTGAAGGGCATTGACAATCTTTTCTTTATCCTTTAGAAAGGTTTTAAAGACAGTCTGAAAAAGAGGATGAACCTGCTTTAGATTGTCCTCAATAAGTCCGAAAAATTTGTCAGGCTCCTTGTTCTGGAAGTGAAAAAGTAAGAGCTGATAGAGATTGTAGTGGTGTTTCAAGTCTTCTGAATAGCTCAAAAGCTTGTCAAGAATCTCTTTATTCGTTAAGTGCATACGAAAAGTAGGGCGATAAAAACGTTTATCGCTGAGTTTACGACTATCCTGTTGAATGAGTTTCCAGTATCGTTTAATAGCCTTGTATTCATGGGATTTTCGTTCAAACTGATTCATAATTTGGACACGGACACGACTCATAGCACGGCTAAGATGTTGTACAATATGAAAGCGATCTAGAACGATTTTAGCATTCGGGAGTGAAACAGTCTGGGAGACTGTTTCAGCCTGAGCCTAGAAATTTGAAAGCGAATCTGTTTAGCTAAGTCATAATAAGGACTAAACATATCCATAGTAATAATTTTCACTCGACATCGGACGACCCTATCATATTTAAGAAAGTGATCTCGAATGACGGCTTATGTTCTACCTTCAAGAACAGTGATGATATTGAGCTTATCAAAATCTTGCGCAATGAAACTCATCTCCATCTCCCGATTGAAACAGTCACTCCCTGGACTGTTTCAACGTCCCAAGACATAATCTCAGGCAGATGTTTAAAATTACACTCAAAGTGGAAGTCATTGAGCTTTCGAATGACAGTTGAAGTTGAAATGGCCAGCTGATGAGCAATATCGGTCATAGAAGTCTTTTCAATCAACTTTTGCGCAATTTTTTGGTTGATAATACGAGGAATTTGGTGATTTTTCTTGACGATAGAAGTTTCAGCGACCATCATTTTTGAACAGTGATAGCACTTGAATCGACGCTTTCTAAGGAGAATTCTAGTAGGCATACCAGTCGTTTCAAGATAAGGAATTTTAGAAGGTTTTTGAAAGTCATATTTCTTCAATTGGTTTCCGCACTCAGGGCAAGATGGGGCGTCGTAGTCCAGTTTGGCGATGATTTCCTTGTGTGTATCCTTATTGATGATATCCATAGGGGATTTACCCACTACAAATATTATAGAGCCGAAAAAGGTGGCTATGTCACCTTTTTGTGTCAGTGTAGGTATTTGTGACGCGGTGGTGGGGCATCAATGGAGCTTCTTGAAGGTAATACTCTTCGAAAATCTCTTCAAACCACGTCAGCGTCGCCTTACCGTAGGTATGGTTACTGACTTCGTCAGTTTCATCTACAACCTCAAAGCAGTGCTTTGAGCAACCTGCGGCTAGCTTCCTAGTT
>NZ_VMLA01000109.1:0-15395 GCF_013276425.1 Streptococcus sp. 3874
TTCACGGGTGGTTATGACTCTAAACGTCCACTCTTGCAAAACTACTATAACTTTACACATATCGATGATGAAAAGACGCATAAACGTGACCTCTTCTTGGCTGAGCCAAGTGATCCAGAGAGCCACTATTCCATTTTTGAAGATAATCATGGGACCCATATCTTTGCCAACAATGACCTTGATTTGATGATCAAATTAACAGAATTGGTGGAGCATGGCTTTACTCACTGGAAATTAGGAGGTCTCTATACACCTGGTCAGAACTTTGTTGAGATTGCAAAACTCTTTATCCAAGCGCGTAGCTTGATCCAAGAGGGCAACTTTAGTCATGACCAAGCCTTCTTGCTGGATGAAGAAGTGCGCAAGTTACATCCTAAAAACCGTTTCCTTGATACAGGATTTTATGATTACGATCCTGACATGGTTAAATAAAGTAAATGATTCGTTGAGAGAAGGAAGATGCAAATATTTCTTCTCTCAATTTTTCTTATTCTCCAATATCTTCAAAAAAATCAGCAGGCTAGGATGCTCTGTTTGCTGGGATTTTTAACACAAGTAACCTTCTTGAGTTTGAAAATTATCACATGTTTGCAGGTGCCAAATGGCCCTTTTTTTGGTATAATTTTTTATAATGAAAACGATTGGTAATCGCTATGTTGTGGTGGATTTAGAGGCAACTAGCACAGGTAGTAAGGCTAAAATTATCCAAGTGGGAATTGTCGTGATTGAGGACGGAAAAATCGTTGATCACTATACGACGGATGTCAATCCACATGAACCCTTGGATGCTCATATCAAAGAACTGACAGGATTGACAGACCAACGTCTGGCGCAAGCACCTGATTTTTCGCAAGTTGCTAGAAAAATCTTTGACTTGGTAGAGGATGGGATTTTTGTAGCCCACAATGTTCAGTTTGATGCCAATCTTTTGGCGGAAAATTTATTTTTTGAAGGTTATGAGCTAAGAAATCCTCGTGTTGATACGGTCGAATTGGCTCAGGTCTTTTTCCCTGAACTGGAAAAATATAGTTTGCCGATATTGTGCCGAGAATTAGGAATTCCTCTTAAACACGCCCACACAGCCCTTTCAGATGCCCAAGCTACAGCAGAATTACTTCTTTTTTTACGGGAAAAGATGACCCAGCTTCCTAAAGGTCTCTTGGAACGCTTGCTGGAAATGGCTGACGCTCTCCTATATGAGTCCTACCTGGTTATTGAGGAAATTTATCGCAACCAATCTATCCTGACTTCTCCAGACTTGGTCCAAGTTCAAGGTCTATATTTTAAGAAAACGGCAGCTTCTCTGGAGCCACGAAAACTATCTCAAGACTTTTCTAAAAATATTTCTCTGTTGAACCTTGAAGTGAGGGAGGAACAAGAAAGTTTTGCTAAAGAGGTTGGCTTGCTATTGAAAGATGAACCTGTCTCTCTGATTCAAGCGCCGACAGGGATTGGGAAAACCTATGGCTATCTCTTACCCGCTTTATCTCAATCCAAAGAGCGACAAATTGTTCTTAGTGTTCCGACAAAGATTCTTCAAAATCAAATCATGGAAGAAGAAGGTAAACGTCTCAAGGAAGTGTTCCATACAGATATTCATAGCTTAAAGGGACCACACAATTATCTGAAGTTGGATGCCTTTTATCATTCCTTGCAGGAAAATGATGAAAATCGCTTATTTAGACGCTTTAAAATGCAAGTCTTGGTCTGGCTTACTGAGACAGAGACAGGAGATTTGGATGAAATCGGGCAACTCTACCGTTACCAACATTTTCTAGCAGACCTTCGTCATGATGGGAATTTATCATCCCAGAGCTTATTTGTGACGGAAGATTTTTGGAAACGTAGTCAAGAAAGGGCAGAGACTTGCAAGCTTTTAGTGACTAATCATGCCTATCTCGTAACCAGACTTGAAGATAATCCTGAATTTGTCAGTGACCGTTTACTGATTATTGATGAAGTCCAAAAGATTTTGTTAGCTCTAGAAAATCTGCTTCAAGAGACCTACGATATACAATCTATTATCGATTTAATTGATAAGGCTTTAGTAGGAGAAGAAAACAGGGTTCAACAACGGATACTAGAAAGTATTCGCTTTGAGTGTCTCTACTTGATAGAACAATTTCAGTCTGGTAAATCTAGGAAAAATATCTTAGATTCTCTGGACAATCTCCATCAGTATTTTTCAGAATTAGAAGTAGAAGGCTTTGATGAGCTGGTTCGCTATTTTACAGCTGAAGGTGATTACTGGCTTGAAGTAACTGAAACGAGTCAAAAGAAAATTCAGATTTCTTCTACAAAATCAGGCCGTACTCTTCTGTCCTCTTTACTTCCTGAGAGTTGCCAAGTCTTGGGAGTATCGGCTACTCTTGAGATTAGTCAGAGGGTTTCTTTGGCAGACCTTTTAGGCTATCCTGAAGCCAAATTTGTCAAGATTGAATCTCGGGGAAAACAGGAACAAGAAGTGGTCATGGTCAAAGATTTCCCTCTGGTAACAGAAACCTCCTTAGAAGTCTATGCCAGAGAGGTAGCTGCTTTACTAGTGGAAATTCAAGCTTTTCAGCAACCGATTTTGGTTCTCTTTACCGCTAAAGACATGCTTCTAGCAGTATCGGATTTACTTACAGTTAGCCACTTGGCCCAGTATAAAAATGGGGATGTTCATCAGCTAAAGAAACGCTTTGAAAAAGGTGAACAACAAATCTTGCTTGGTGCAGCAAGTTTCTGGGAGGGAGTTGATTTTTCAAGCCATCCTTTTGTGATTCAAGTTGTACCGAGGCTTCCTTTCCAAAATCCTCAAGAACCCTTGACGAAAAAGATTAATCAAGAACTGAATCAAGAAGGGAAAAATGCCTTTTATGATTATCAATTGCCAATGGCCATTATTCGTTTAAAACAGGCTTTGGGAAGAAGTATGAGACGTGAATACCAACGTTCCTTAACTCTTATTTTGGATAGGAGAATCGTCGGAAAACGATACGGCAAACAAATAGTAGCATCTCTAGCAGAAGAAGCGACTGTTAAAACCATCTCTCGATCCGAAGTTGACGAGGCTATTGATAGATTTTTTAATGAACTTTGATAAATAGTATTGTATGAAAGTATAAGGTTAGTATATATGAAACGTTCTCTCGACTCAAGAGTTGATTACAGTTTGCTCTTGCCAGTATTTTTTCTACTGGTCATCGGTGTGGTGGCTATCTATATAGCCGTTAGTCATGATTATCCCAATAATATTCTGCCCATTTTAGGGCAGCAGGTCGCCTGGATTGCCTTGGGGCTTGTGATTGGTTTTGTGGTCATGCTCTTTAATACAGAATTTCTTTGGAAGGTGACCCCCTTTCTATATATTTTAGGCTTGGGACTTATGATCTTGCCGATTGTATTTTATAATCCAAGCTTAGTTGCATCAACGGGTGCCAAAAACTGGGTATCAATAAATGGAATTACCCTATTTCAACCGTCAGAATTTATGAAGATATCCTATATCCTCATGTTGGCTCGTGTCATTGTCCAATTTACAAAGAAACATAAGGAATGGAGACGCACGGTTCCGCTGGACTTTTTGTTAATTTTCTGGATGATTCTCTTTACCATTCCAGTCCTAGTTCTTTTAGCACTTCAAAGTGACTTGGGGACGGCTTTGGTTTTTGTAGCCATTTTCTCAGGAATCGTTTTATTATCAGGGGTTTCTTGGAAAATTATTATCCCAGTATTTGTGACTGCTGTAACAGGAGTTGCTGGTTTCTTAGCTATCTTTATTAGCAAGGACGGACGAGCTTTTCTTCACCAAATTGGAATGCCGACCTACCAAATTAATCGGATTTTGGCTTGGCTCAATCCCTTTGAGTTTGCCCAAACAACGACTTACCAGCAGGCTCAAGGGCAGATTGCCATTGGGAGTGGTGGCTTATTTGGTCAGGGATTTAATGCTTCGAATCTGCTTATCCCAGTTCGAGAGTCAGATATGATTTTTACGGTTATTGCAGAAGATTTTGGCTTTATTGGCTCTGTCCTGGTTATTGCCCTCTATCTCATGTTGATTTACCGTATGTTGAAGATTACTCTTAAATCAAATAACCAGTTCTACACTTATATTTCCACAGGTTTGATTATGATGTTGCTCTTCCACATCTTTGAGAATATCGGTGCTGTGACTGGACTACTTCCTTTGACGGGGATTCCCTTGCCTTTCATTTCGCAAGGGGGATCAGCTATTATCAGTAATTTGATTGGTGTTGGTTTGCTTTTATCGATGAGTTACCAGACTAATTTAGCTGAAGAAAAGAGCGGAAAAGTCCCATTCAAACGGAAAAAGGTTGTATTAAAACAAATTAAATAAGGAGAAAATCATGGTAAAAGTAGCAGTTATGTTAGCTCAGGGCTTTGAAGAAATTGAAGCCTTGACAGTTGTAGATGTCTTGCGTCGAGCCAATATCACATGTGATATGGTTGGTTTTGAAGAGCAAGTAACGGGTTCGCATGCAATCCAAGTAAGAGCAGATCATGTCTTTGATGGAGATTTATCAGACTATGATATGATTGTTCTTCCTGGAGGTATGCCTGGTTCTGCACATTTGCGCGATAATCAGGCCTTGATTCAAGAGTTGCAAAGATTCGAGCAAGAAGGGAAGAAACTAGCAGCCATTTGTGCGGCACCAATTGCCCTCAATCAAGCAGGGGTATTGAAAAACAAGCAGTACACTTGTTATGATGGTGTTCAAGAGCAAATCCTTGATGGTCACTACGTCAAGGAAACAGTAGTGGTAGATGGTCACTTGACAACCAGTCGAGGTCCCTCGACAGCCCTTGCCTTTGCCTACGAGTTGGTAGAGCAACTAGGAGGAGACGCAGAGACTTTACGAACAGGAATGCTCTATCGAGATGTCTTTGGTAAAAATCAGTAAAACGGGAGTTATTCTCTCGTTTTTTATGTGGAAAAATCAGGGAAATCATCGCTTTTTTCATAAAAAAATGCTATAATGAAGGGTATGAAATATCACGATTATATCTGGGATTTAGGTGGAATTTTACTGGATAATTATGAAATTTCAACAGCTGCATTTGTTGAAACATTGGCACTGTATGGCATTATACAAGACCATGACAGTGTCTATCAAGCTTTAAAGGTTTCTACTGATTTGGCGATTGAGACATTCGCTCCCAATTTAGAGAATTTTTTAGAAAAGTACAAGGAAAATGAAGCCAGAGAGCTTGAACACCCGATTTTATTTGAAGGAGTTTTTGACCTATTGGAAGACATTTCAAATCAAGGTGGCCGTCATTTTTTGGTCTCTCATCGAAATAATCAGGTTTTGGAAATTTTAGAAAAAACCTCTATAGCAGCTTATTTTACAGAAGTGGTGACTTCTAGCTCAGGCTTTAAGAGAAAGCCAAATCCCGAGTCCGTGCTTTATTTAAGAAAAAAGTATCAGATTAGCTCAGGTCTTGTCATTGGTGATCGACCGATTGATATCGAAGCAGGTCAAGCTGCAGGACTTGATACCCACTTGTTTACCAGTATCGTGAATTTAAGACAAGTATTAGACATGTAAGAAAAAGGAATAAGATGACAGAAGAAATCAAAAATCTGCAGGCACAGGATTATGATGCCAGTCAAATTCAAGTTTTAGAGGGCTTAGAGGCTGTTCGTATGCGTCCAGGGATGTACATTGGATCAACCTCAAAAGAAGGTCTTCACCATCTAGTCTGGGAAATTGTTGATAACTCAATTGACGAGGCCTTGGCAGGATTTGCCAGCCATATTCAAGTTTTTATTGAGCCAGATGATTCGATTACTGTTGTGGATGATGGGCGTGGTATCCCAGTCGATATTCAGGAAAAAACAGGCCGTCCTGCTGTTGAGACCGTCTTTACAGTCCTTCACGCTGGAGGAAAGTTCGGCGGTGGTGGATACAAGGTTTCAGGTGGTCTTCACGGGGTGGGGTCGTCAGTTGTTAATGCCCTTTCAACTCAATTAGACGTTCATGTTCACAAAAATGGTAAGATTCATTACCAAGAATACCGTCGTGGTCATGTTGTCGCAGATCTTGAAATAGTTGGAGATACGGATAAAACAGGAACAACTGTTCACTTCACACCGGACCCAAAAATCTTCACTGAAACAACAATCTTTGATTTTGATAAATTAAATAAACGGATTCAAGAGTTGGCCTTTCTAAATCGCGGTCTTCAAATTTCTATCACTGATAAGCGCCAAGGTTTGGAACAAACCAAGCATTATCATTATGAAGGTGGGATTGCTAGTTACGTTGAATATATCAACGAGAACAAGGATGTAATCTTTGATACACCAATCTATACAGACGGTGAGATGGATGATATCACAGTTGAGGTAGCCATGCAGTACACAACAGGTTACCATGAAAATGTCATGAGTTTCGCCAATAATATTCATACCCATGAAGGTGGAACGCATGAACAAGGTTTCCGTACGGCACTGACTCGTGTTATCAATGATTATGCTCGTAAGAATAAGTTACTGAAAGACAATGAAGATAATTTAACAGGGGAAGATGTTCGCGAAGGCTTAACTGCAGTTATCTCAGTTAAACACCCAAATCCACAGTTTGAAGGACAAACCAAGACCAAATTGGGAAATAGCGAAGTGGTCAAGATTACCAATCGCCTCTTCAGTGAAGCCTTCTCCGATTTCCTCATGGAAAATCCACAGATTGCCAAACGTATCGTAGAAAAAGGAATTTTGGCTGCCAAGGCTCGTGTGGCTGCCAAGCGTGCGCGTGAAGTCACACGTAAAAAATCTGGTTTGGAAATTTCCAACCTTCCAGGGAAACTAGCAGACTGTTCTTCTAATAACCCTGCTGAAACAGAACTCTTCATCGTCGAAGGAGACTCAGCTGGTGGATCAGCCAAATCTGGTCGTAACCGTGAGTTTCAGGCTATCCTTCCAATTCGCGGTAAGATTTTGAACGTTGAAAAAGCAAGTATGGATAAGATTCTAGCTAACGAAGAAATTCGTAGTCTTTTCACAGCCATGGGAACAGGATTTGGCGCAGAATTTGATGTTTCGAAAGCCCGTTACCAAAAACTCGTTTTGATGACCGATGCCGATGTCGATGGAGCCCACATTCGTACCCTTCTTTTAACCTTGATTTATCGTTATATGAAACCAATCCTAGAAGCTGGTTATGTTTATATTGCCCAGCCACCAATCTATGGTGTCAAGGTTGGAAGCGAGATTAAAGAATATATCCAGCCGGGTGCAGATCAAGAAATCAAACTCCAAGAAGCTTTAGCCCGTTATAGTGAAAGTCGTACCAAACCGACTATTCAGCGTTATAAGGGGCTAGGTGAAATGGACGATCATCAGCTGTGGGAAACAACCATGGATCCCGAACATCGCTTGATGGCTAGAGTTTCTGTAGATGATGCTGCAGAAGCAGATAAAATCTTTGATATGTTGATGGGGGATCGAGTAGAGCCTCGTCGTGAGTTTATCGAAGAAAATGCTGTCTATAGTACACTTGATGTCTAAAAAATAGGGAGAAGTAGTTCCCTTGGTCTAAAAAATATGATATAATCGTTACGATTGTTTCAAGTAAAAAAGGAGTTTGATATGTCTAATGGACAACTAATTTATTTAATGGTTGCAATTGCAGTCATTTTAGTTCTGGCTTATGTAGTGGCAATCTTTCTACGTAAGCGAAACGAGGGGAGATTAGAGGCGCTAGAAGAAAGAAAAGAAGAACTATACAATCTTCCAGTAAATGATGAAGTAGAAGCTGTAAAAAATATGCACTTGATTGGACAAAGTCAAGTGGCTTTCCGTGAATGGAATCAAAAATGGGTCGATTTATCTCTCAACTCTTTTGCCGATATTGAAAATAATCTCTTTGAAGCAGAAGGCTATAATCATTCATTTCGTTTTCTCAAGGCCAGTCATCAAATTGACCAAATTGAGAGTCAAATTACTTTGATTGAAGAAGATATTGCGGCAATTCGCAATGCTTTGGCAGACTTAGAGAAGCAAGAATCTAAAAATAGTGGTCGTGTTCTTCATGCTTTGGATTTATTTGAGGAACTTCAGCATAGAGTTGCTGAAAATTCAGAACAGTATGGTCAAGCCTTGGATGAAATTGAAAAACAATTAGAAAATATCCAATCTGAATTTTCACAATTTGTAACCTTGAATTCATCGGGTGACCCTGTGGAAGCCGCAGTGATTTTGGATAATACAGAAAATCACATTTTGGCCTTAAGTCATATTGTGGATCGTGTTCCAGCCTTGGTTACGACGCTTTCTACAGAATTGCCAGATCAATTACAGGATTTGGAAGCCGGTTATCGTAAACTAATTGATGCTAATTATCATTTTGTTGAAACGGATATTGAAGCGCGTTTCCACTTGCTTTATGAAGCATTCAAGAAAAACCAAGAGAATATTCGTCAGTTGGAATTGGATAATGCCGAATATGAGAATGGACAGGCACAAGAGGAAATCAATGCCTTGTATGATATTTTTACTCGAGAAATTGCTGCTCAGAAAGTAGTGGAAAATCTACTTGCAACTCTTCCAACTTATCTTCAACATATGAAAGAGAATAATACTTTATTGGGAGAAGATATTGCACGTTTGAACAAGACCTATTTACTTCCTGAGACAGCTGCAAGCCATGTTCGTCGTATTCAGACAGAATTAGAGAGTTTTGAGGCAGCTATTGTTGAGGTAACTTCAAATCAAGAAGAACCAACCCAAGCTTATTCAGTTCTTGAAGAAAATCTTGAGGATTTACAAACTCAACTAAAAGATATTGAAGATGAGCAAATTTCAGTTAGTGAGCGCCTGACACAAATTGAGAAAGATGATATTAATGCACGTCAAAAGGCCAATGTTTATGTCAATCGTCTCCATACTATCAAGCGATACATGGAAAAACGCAATCTGCCAGGTATTCCACAAACTTTCTTGAAGTTATTCTTTACGGCAAGCAATAATACCGAGGATTTAATGGTTGAGTTAGAACAAAAAATGATTAACATTGAATCTGTTACCCGAGTTCTTGAAATTGCAACGAATGATATGGAAGCTTTAGAAACGGAAACTTATAATATTGTACAATATGCAACTTTGACAGAGCAACTCTTGCAATATTCTAACCGCTATCGCTCATTTGATGAACGCATTCAAGAAGCATTTAACGAAGCTTTAGATATTTTTGAAAAAGAATTTGATTATCACGCTTCATTTGACAAGATTTCTCAAGCATTGGAAGTGGCAGAGCCTGGTGTAACCAATCGCTTTGTTACCTCATATGAGAAAACACGTGAAACGATTCGTTTTTAAAAAGCTTAGTTCATTCTAAGCTTTTTTCTTTACTCAAAAGCCATGAGTTTACTTATTTATCATTGAAATTAATGCTTGGTTTTGATATTATTTAAATATGAAGAAAGATAGAACAAAGCGTGGTAGTCACGCTAAAATGGGACGGAGTAAAAGA
The DNA here is from genome assembly GCF_013276425.1 of Streptococcus sp. 3874. NCBI lineage: Bacteria > Bacillati > Bacillota > Bacilli > Lactobacillales > Streptococcaceae > Streptococcus > Streptococcus sp. 3874. Next base: position 9,480 of record NZ_VMLA01000109.1, read on the forward strand.
GTCCAGTGGACTCTTTTAGCCTAAGCTAAATTTTAAAAAGCGAGGGTGGTTGTTTTCTCAAAGTTTTGAAGGAGCTAAAGCAACAGCTATTATTATGAGTTTGTTGGAAACAGCTAAACGTCATCAACTAAATAGTGAAAAATATCTATCCTATCTTCTAGAATGTCTTCCAAACGAGGAAACTCTCGTAAACAAAGAGGTTTTAGAGGCTTATTTACCATGGACTAAAGTTGTACAAGAAAAGTGCAAATAAGAAATCTCCAGATTAGGAACTATCGCTAAGTTCACTAATCTGGAGATTTTTCAATAGACTTCGTTATTGTACGGTTACGTTTGTCACAGTTCCTGAAATGCTTAATTCACGATTATAGTAAAATGAAATAAGAATAGGACAAATCGATCAGGACAGTCAAATCGATTTCTAACAATGTTTTAGAAGTAGAGGTGTACTATTCTAGTTTCAATCTACTATAAAAGCACATGAACTATTCTATGACCGTGATTAGTAAGGTTTTTGCTTAATGAGTAATTGAATGGAAAGTAATTATTTAATAAAGAAATTTAGTCTTGTATTAATCGAGATTAAATTTCTTTATGTTTAAATTACATGAGAAGAGTGATTAATATTACAATTTTGTTACAAAATAAGTTTTTGATAGAATTTTCAGATAATTTAGGATATAATACTTTTAATTTAAATAAAAAGGAGTGATTTTATGGGAGACTGCAAAGATTTTTGTCATAAAAAGTACCAAATAGCAACGATTTTTCTGCTATCGGTCTTTGCATGCAGATTTGCTTTAGTACAGGTTAGTGCTGCTGAGGGGAAATTTGAAACATCCAATCAAGTTACACATGCAGTAATAATTAATAAATTAGATGATTCAAATAAGCTCGCACCGTCAGTCACGGCTGACAAGAATGCTCTAGATTCTTCTTCAAAGGAAAAAACAGAAGCGACAGCGTCAGTAAAACAAGATGATTCTATAGAATATAGAGATAATAAGTCAGACAAGAATGTAATCACACAGAAAGAAAAGACTGCTATAAAAAGTGAAGAGAAGAAGGAAGAATCAGCAGTAGAAAGAAGTTCTTCTTCCGAAAGTTCACAATCACAGTCGTTATCTCAAAGTGGACATAAAGAAAAGCCAAATAGTATCTCCAGTAATGAAATGATTACTGTCCCTAAAACATGGGAAGCAGGACACAAAGGGCAAGGAACTGTAGTCGCTGTTATAGATTCAGGCCTTGATTTGAATCATGAAGTTCTGCGTATTTCTGATCCGTCAAAGGCGAAATTTAAAAATCAGGATGATATCGAAAAAGCTAAAAAAGCTGCCGGTATTGACTATGGAAAATGGTACAGTGACAAGGTAGTATATGCTTATGATTACTTTGATGGAACTGATAATATAAAAGAGGCTGAAAAAGAGTCTCATGGAATGCACGTTACTGGTATTGTAGCTGGAAATCCAGTTAATAAAGCCCCGAATTCTGAGAAGGTTTATGGGGTGGCGCCAGAAGCTCAAATTATGTTTATGAGAGTTTTTTCAGATAGAGATAAAACTACAGCCTCTGCCCTCTATGTAAAAGCCGTTGATGACGCAGTTGCGTTAGGTGCGGATGTGATCAATATGAGTTTGGGTGCAGGTGCGGGTTCAACTGTAGATGCGGGTTCAGATATTATTGAAGCAGTAAAAAGAGCACGCACTAAAGGAGTATCTGTTGTTATTGCTGCTGGTAATAGCAATACTTTCGGTAGAGGTTTTTCACAACCATTAGCAGAAAATCCTGATTATGGTCTCGTCGGAAATCCCTCTACAGTAGAAGATTCAATTTCTGTTGCTTCGATTAATAATAAAATTCTAACTACTGAAGTCTTTGAAGTAAAAGGTTTAGAAAATGACGCTACCCTTGATTATGGTAAGTTTGATTTTAATAGACCTGAAACAGAAAAAGATTTTGAAAAAGGGAAAGAATACGAATATGTAGCAACGGGTATTGGTCGTGAAGAAGATTTTGCTAATATTGATGTAAGAGGTAAGTTAGCACTGATTCAACGTGGTAAAATCCATTTCTCTGATAAGATTAAAAATGCTCTTCAACACGGTGCAGCTGGAGTTTTAATTTATAACAACGTTGAAGGTGCAAATGTTAGTATGTCTGTTACAGGTGATGCTAAGAAAATCCCATCTGTCTTTATTTCAAAATATTATGGTGAAATTCTTAAGTCTGGTCAGTATAAAATTGTCTTTAATCACAAGATGGATAATCGTAAATCAGATGTTGCAGACCAATTGTCAGATTTTTCAAGTTGGGGAGTTACAACAGATGGACAATTGAAACCAGATGTTACTGCACCTGGTGGAAATATCTATTCATCATTTAACGACAATAGTTATGGAAGTATAAGTGGAACAAGTATGGCGGCCCCTCATGTAGCTGGTGTCGCAGCATTAGTCAAAGAATATTTAGCAAAGAAACATCCTGAATTATCAGCTAGTCAAATTTCAGAGATTGTAAAAGCTTTAATTATGTCTACTGCAAAACCACATTTTAATAAACAAACTGGAGCCTATACTTCTCCACGTCACCAAGGTGCTGGCGTAGTTGACACGATGGCGGCAACAAGCACAGATCTATTTGTAACAGGTGCAAATAATTATCCAAGTGTTACTCTTGGTAATGTTGGTGATAAATTTACCTTTGAAGTTACAATTCATAATATTTCGGATAAAGACCGAACATTGAAGATGATTGTAAATACAAATACGGACGAAGTTGAAGAAGGAAAATTCACTCTCCGTCCACGAAAACTAACTGAAACAGTTTGGCCCGAAGTAACTGTGAAAGCTCATAGTACGAAGACAGTAACAGTTAGTGTAGATACAAGTAAGTTTACTGAAGAACTTAGCAAAATAATGCCAAATGGTTATTTTCTAGAAGGATTTGTTAGATTTGTCAATCCTACAGATGATGGTTCTGTTATTGGTTTACCATTTATGGGATTTAAGGGAGAATTCCAAAATCTACCTGCAATTGAAAAACCAATTTATCAATTGATTAAGGAAGGAAACAGTGGATTTTACTCTGAAATTGATAAAGATAATCCAGGAATTTCACCTTCAGACGATGCAACTTATTTAACAAGTTCTGAAAATGATGTAAATGTTTTAAAAGCAGAGCGTCAAGGAAATCGAGTGACTGTACTCGGAGTGAAACAAGATGATGAAGGAAAATACCATCTTCAATTAGATGAAAAGGGTAATGTTCGCCTTGCTATCTCGCCGAACGATGATGGTAATAAAGATTCTGTTCAATTTAAAACTCTTGTCTATAGAAACTTGGTAAATCTTCGTGCAACTGTTTATGATTCTTCGGATACAACACACAGTCAGCCTATTTGGCAAAGTCGTCCAACAGACCTTGTGAAAAATTATTTTGATGGCGATACTAGAAATCCAAGAAGTTACATTGTAGATAAAACAGCTTGGGGAGGACAGGATTCTAATGGAAATCGAGTCTCTGATGGAATTTATGACTATGTTATTAGTTATAAGCCAGATGTCCCTGGAGCTGAAGAACAATACACAATATTTAAAATTCAAATCGATACACAAAAACCTCTGATTACTTCGGGATATATTCGTTCTCAAAAAAATCAAGAACAATTTATAGCTCGTAAACCTCAGGATGTCGGAAATGGCGGAATTCTTCTAGAAAAAGTCTTTTATATTCGTCCTTCTGAAAATAGAGAGGCGGCAGATTCAGAAATCGAACAGTATCAGATTATCAAACAAAATGAAGATGGTAGTTATACACTTCCTAAGAACATTGATAAATCGAAAATCTTCTATTATGTGGAAGACTTTGCGGGAAATGTAGATTTTATATCTCTCAAAGATCTTGTAGGTGAAGAAAATAGTGGTCGTGTAAAAATTGCTATACTAAACAATAAAACCAATGATGAGATTGATACAACTTATGTTTATCGCATTAAAAATAGCGAAGGTCAATATGTAACCGTTGATAAGTCAAAAGATATTAATTTCTTGAAATTTGGGCATTATGTTGCAGAAATTTTTAGCTATGATCGTACAGAGTTGAAATTTGTGAGTGCTCTATCTAAGGAATTTGATTTAACGAAAGAAAATAGTTTTCAAACTATTACCTTCTTGGCTAACAAAATGAAATATGCTCCAGTAACGGTTGGCTTTAATCAAGCTGTTCCTGGAACTACAATGATTACTTTAGTAGGTGAAGACGGTCAGAGTCAAGTCTTGCCAGCTGAAACATATGGTAAACATTCTTATGGTAAGAAAGTGGTTACTGGTGAATATAAAGTTCTTGTAAATCTGTCAAACGGTTATGAATTACTTGATAATCTTCAACCATTTAAAGTTCTGTTTGGTAAAAATAATGTTTTGTCACTTTCAGTTGTTTCTAAGTCAGCTCTGATTGCAGCTTTAAATAAACAAATGGAAGTAGTTAAAACTCCAAGATATTATAATACAAAACAGAATTTAAAAGAGATGTTTGAGCAAAGTGTCAAAGATGCGCAACTAGCATTGGGAAGTAAACTTAACCAAGATAAAATTGACCAAATTGTTAAGGCTTTAGAGTCTGCTATGCAAACATTGGATGGTAAGGAATCTGATATCACATCATTGAAGAATGCCATTAAAGCATATGCTGAGACAGTTAAAAAAGGTAAATATATAAATTCTGATCAAGAACGCAAAGGTCAATATGATCGTGAATTTAAACTCTTGGCATTATTAATTACAAAAGATTTGATAACTCAAGATGAAATTGACCGTCTGTTGACCACTTTCTTGCAAGCTCAAGACCAGCTGAATGGGAAAGAAACAGATTTTATGAGCCTAAAGAATGTTATCGAGGATGAAGTGAAGTTCCAAGAAAAAGATCCAAGATTTTTGACAGCTAGCAAAGAGGAGAAAGATGCATATCATCTTATTTTCAACAAAGCTAAGCTACTTTTGGAAAATGCAGAAGCTAGTCAAGAAGAAATTAATGAAGTAATCAAAGCTCTAAAAGAAACGGTTGTAAAACTTAAGGCTAATAAAGTAGAGATTCCAACCAAACCAGTTGTACCAGTTAAGCCGGTTGATCCAACTAAAGCAGTTGCACCAGTTAATCCAGTTATTCCAGCTAAACCAGTTGTAACGATCAAGCCAGTTTCTCAAGTGCAACCTGTTAAATTAGTAAGTCAAAATAGACAAGTCTCAACTATTAAGCCTTCAATTAGCAATGATAAAATTGAGAAAGCTACATCAATTACAATACATCATTCCAATATAGAAGCTAAGCATGAGAATAAAACACTAGCTGGAAGTGATCAACAAGTGCTTTTAGCTACAGTCATCAAAGAAGGAAAACAGTTACCAGCCACTGGTGAGAATAACATGATTTCTATTATGCTAAGTATTTCTGGAATTTCTCTCTTGTTGTCAGTTATTGGACTTGTAACTTTTTCAAAAAGTGAGTAGAGAATACAAGCTAAATTCCCAAAGTAAGTTCCACCGCTAGTAGAATTGGAAGTTAGTCTGAGAAAAATCATAAAAACCAGTGGAATTCCGTGTCAGGGTAAGTTCCACTGGTTTTACTCATGCTTGATTTCTATAGTAGTATCGTGAGCAAAAGGATTCAAATTATAGTATAGTTGCTTAGTTTCAAACAAGCATGTTATAATAAAGCTATGGCATATAGTACAGATTTTAAACAGCGAGCATTAGATTACATCAAAGAGGGGCACAGCCATGTCGAGGCAGCCAAGGTTTTTGATGTTGGCGTCAGAACTCTCTTCACGTGGGAAAAGAACTTACGTGAACAAGGACACTTAGAGAGGAAAAAGCGAGTCGTCAAAAACCGAAAGATTCCTTTAGAGGAATTGAA
>NZ_VMLA01000011.1:0-10818 GCF_013276425.1 Streptococcus sp. 3874
AACGTCATCAACTAAATAGTGAAAAATATCTATCCTATCTTCTAGAATGTCTTCCAAACGAGGAAACTCTCGTAAACAAAGAGGTTTTAGAGGCTTATTTACCATGGAATAAAGTTGTACAAGAAAAGTGCAAATAAGAAATCTCCAGATTAGGAACTATCCGTGAGTTCTCTAGTCTGGAGATTTTTCAATATACTTCGTTATTGGGCGGTTACGGAAGACCTCCTGTATACTATTCGTAAAGTAAAACGATTGGAGGATATTTTAATGCAACAACCTATTGTTCCTGTAGAGATTCCACAATCTCGTCCTTTTGATTCTAAAAAGAGAAATGACATTCTGCTTAAAATTCAGCAGAAAATCATTTAGAAGATAAGAAGAATGTTCGTCTTTTAGAAGCCAATCAGGTTGAAGAATCAGGGTTTGAGATAGAAGTTTTATAAAAAAGTAAAAAATAAATAACAAAAAACAAACACAAATTGTTGATTTTTTCAAACAATAGTGGTATATTATGTTTGTGAGGACTAATTGACTGTTTTTTAAAGACAGCCAATACACTGCTGGAATCCAGCATAGAAAAATAAAAAGGAGTATACAATATGTCTATTGTTATCGGTGCAGATGCTGCAGGTTTGAGATTGAAAGAAGTTGTGAAAGACTTCTTAGAAAAAGAAAATTTCCACGTTGTGGATGTTACAGCTGAAGGTCAAGACTTTGTTGATGTGACTCTCGCTGTTGCTGCAGAAGTAAACAAAGAAGAACAAAACCTTGGTATCGTGATTGATGCTTATGGAGCTGGTCCATTTATGGTCGCAACAAAAATCAAAGGAATGGTTGCTGCAGAAGTTTCTGACGAACGTTCAGCTTATATGACTCGTGGTCACAACAACTCACGTATGATCACTATGGGTGCACAACTTGTTGGTGATGAATTGGCAAAAAACATCGCTAAAGGATTTGTTAACGGTAAATACGATGGTGGACGTCACCAAATTAGGGTCGATATGTTGAACAAAATGTGCTAATTAGATTACAGTAAGAAAGGTAAGTTAAAAATGAGAATTGCAATTGGATGTGACCACATCGTAACAGATGAAAAAATGGCGGTTTCAGAATTTTTGAAATCAAAAGGATATGAAGTCATTGACTTTGGTACATATGACCATACACGTACTCATTACCCAATCTTTGGTAAAAAAGTAGGGGAAGCAGTAACTAGTGGTCAAGCTGATCTTGGAGTATGTATCTGTGGTACTGGTGTTGGTATCAACAACGCTGTAAATAAAGTTCCAGGTGTCCGTTCTGCCTTGGTTCGTGATATGACAACAGCCCTTTATGCTAAAGAACAATTGAACGCTAACGTTATCGGTTTTGGTGGTAAGATTACTGGTGAATTGCTCATGTGTGACATCATCGAAGCTTTCATCCATGCTGAATACAAACCATCTGAAGAAAACAAGAAATTGATTGCGAAAATTGAACACCTTGAAAGTCACAATGCTCAACAAACAGACGCAAACTTCTTCACTGAATTCCTTGAAAAATGGGATCGCGGAGAATACCACGACTAAGAGGTGACCTATGATTTTAACAGTCACAATGAACCCATCCATTGATATTTCCTATCCCTTGGATGAGTTAAAGATTGATACTGTCAATCGTGTGGTGGATGTAACCAAAACGGCTGGTGGTAAGGGACTCAATGTTACCCGAGTACTTTCAGAATTTGGTGATTCTGTTCTTGCTACTGGTTTAGTGGGTGGTAAACTTGGTGAGTTTTTGGTTGAACATATCGATGATCAAGTAAAGAAAGATTTCTTTTCTATTCAGGGAGAAACTCGTAACTGTATCGCTATTCTTCACGGAGACAACCAAACAGAAGTTCTTGAAAAAGGTCCTGTAGTATTGGAACAGGAAGGTCAAGACTTTTTGGAACATTTCAAAAATCTCCTAGAGTCAGTTGAAGTAGTAGCTATCTCAGGTAGTCTGCCAGCTGGTCTTCCAGTTGATTACTATGCGAACTTGGTCGAACTTGCTAATCAAGCTGGCAAACCTGTTGTCTTGGACTGCTCTGGTGCAGCACTTCAGACGGTTCTTGAATCACCACATAAACCAACAGTCATCAAACCAAATAATGAGGAATTGTCTCAGCTTCTTGGAAAAGAAGTTTCTGAGGATTTGGATGAATTAAAAGAAGTCCTTCAAGAACCTTTGTTTGCAGGTATTGAATGGATTATCGTTTCACTTGGTGCCAACGGTGCCTTTGCCAAACATGGTGACACTTTCTACAAGGTAGATATTCCTAGAATTCAGGTGGTAAATCCTGTTGGATCTGGAGACTCTACTGTGGCAGGAATTTCTTCAGGACTTCTTCACAAAGAATCGGATGCAGCATTACTCATCAAGGCAAATGTCCTTGGTATACTCAATGCTCAAGAAAAAATGACTGGTCATGTCAACATGGCCAACTATCAAGCTCTATATGATCAATTAATAGTAAAAGAGGTATAAAATGGCTTTAACAGAACAAAAACGTGCACGCTTAGAAAAACTTTCTGATGAAAATGGTATCATCTCAGCTCTTGCCTTTGACCAACGTGGTGCTTTGAAACGCCTCATGGCTCAACACCAAACAGAAGAACCAACAGTGGCTCAAATGGAAGAACTTAAAGTTTTGGTAGCAGATGAATTGACCAAATACGCATCATCTATGCTTCTTGACCCTGAGTATGGACTTCCAGCGACTAAAGCTCTTGATGAAAAAGCTGGTCTTCTCCTTGCTTATGAAAAAACAGGTTATGACACAACAAGCACAAAACGCTTGCCAGACTGCTTGGATATTTGGTCTGCAAAACGTATTAAAGAAGAAGGTGCAGATGCAGTTAAATTCTTGCTTTACTATGATGTAGATAGCTCAGACGAACTCAACCAAGAAAAACAAGCTTACATCGAACGTATCGGTTCTGAATGTGTGGCTGAAGATATCCCATTCTTCCTTGAAATCCTTGCTTACGATGAAAAAATTGCTGACGCAGGTTCTGTAGAATACGCTAAAGTAAAACCACACAAAGTTATCGGTGCTATGAAAGTCTTCTCAGACCCAGGCTTTAACATTGATGTCTTGAAAGTTGAAGTTCCTGTTAACATTAAATATGTTGAAGGATTCGCTGAAGGTGAAGTAGTTTATACACGTGAAGAAGCAGCAGCCTTCTTCAAAGCACAAGATGAAGCAACTAACTTGCCATATATCTACTTGAGTGCTGGTGTATCAGCTAAACTTTTCCAAGATACCCTTGTATTTGCCCATGAATCAGGTGCAAACTTTAATGGAGTTCTTTGTGGCCGTGCTACATGGGCTGGATCAGTTGAAGCTTACATCAAAGATGGTGAAGCAGCAGCTCGTGAATGGCTTCGCACAACTGGTTTTGAAAACATTGACGAACTCAACAAAGTTCTTCAAACAACAGCAACTTCATGGAAAGAACGCGTGTAAGAAAGTCCTTCTAGTTTAGGAACATGAATCTAAAAAAATTTTAAAAAAAGTTGTATGTAAAGATTCACAAAATAACTTACTTGTGCTATACTTAAATCACAAGTTAATATGAATTAGAAAGTAACTAGATGAAGTATAATAAAAATAAGGTATAGTTTATTTTACGAGCTAGGAAGGAATAATACGGAAACAATATTGCCAGAATAAACTATATTTAGACGCACATTTCAATTCGTTGTTTTATAAAAGGAGAAGATAAATGGCTACTAAAAAGAGTTTTAAAGCGTTAGTTGTAGGACTAGGTATTGTTTCAATATTCTCATCAGCCTTACCTATGGTTAGTCATTCTGTATTTGCAGATAGTGCCCTAACTAGAGTAGATAAAGCAAATGATATTGTTTTGAATGTTGATGGGAATAAATTTTATAATGTTTCGGTTTCAGAAGATATTGTAAATGCTGGTCAAATTTTGGAAGATTATTTTTATGTAGATAAATTTGGAAATATAAATTTAAAAGGTACTCCTGAAGAGCTAGCAAAAAATATTGGTATTTCTGTACAAGAAGCAAGTTTGATGTATGAAGCTGTAAAAGAGTTGCCTAACGTTTACGAAAGAGGTCCTGTAGGTTTTCGTTTCAATCTTGGTCCTCACGTGAGGGAGCTGGGTGGCTGGGCTGTAAAAACTGCTGTAGAAAATTATTGGACAGTTGCTGTAGCTACAGTAGAGGTGCCATTTGTAAACCTTGTTTACGCCATAGATTTACCTTAAAGGTTATTTCTTTATGAATAGTTCGTTTAAAAAAATAACCGTATTTTGTTTTATAGTTTCTTGTGTTCTTTGTTTATTAGATTTAATGAATTTTAAAAATGTAGCTACTTTTTTATTTTTCTGTCTTCCTGTTTTTGTTTTGATTTACAAAAATAAATAAAAACAGAGCCTCTGTTTGATGAATTTTAGAACATAGTTAAGTTTAAAAAAAGTTGTATGTAAAGGTTTACAAAATAACTTACTTGTGCTATACTTAAATCACAAGTTAATACAAGGTGAGTGTTACTAAGTAATATTAGGCATGATCACAGGTGAATTAGAAATCGGCTGATTTTCTAGTTCATTTGTGGTCATTTTTTATACTCATATACCTTTAATATATAAAAGGAGGTTGACATGTATCGAATTCTAAATCCAATGAATCACAATGTCTCGCTTGTCAGAAATGATAAGGGAGAAGAAGTGATTGTGATTGGTAAGGGGATTGCATTCGGAAAGAAGAAGGGAGATTTGATTGCTGAACAGCAGGTTGAGAAAATCTTTCGGATGAAGACCGAAGAGTCCAGAGAAAACTTTATGGCTCTTCTCAAAGATGTTCCGCTTGATTTTATCACAGTGACCTATGAGATTATTGATAAGCTTTCCAAGAAATATCACTATCCGATTCAAGAGTATCTCTATGTAACCTTGACAGATCATATTTACTGTTCTTACCAAGCTCTAACTCAAGGAAGGTACAAGGATAGTAATCTGCCAGATATTTCTGCCAAGTATCCTGTCGCTTTTCAAATCGCAAATGAAGCATTTGAAATTTATCGTCAGAAGCTAGCAGATCATTTTCCTGAGGACGAAATTATTCGGATTGCTTATCATTTCATCAATGCCGAAGGTGAGAATGAAATAGAAGTAGTTAAGTCGATTGATAAGAGGAAAGAAATTCTCAGGAATGTTGAGGAAGTTCTAAAGGAATATGCAATTCAACGAACCAAAGAGAATAACCATTTCTATGATCGCTTTATGATACATTTGAATTATTTCTTGGATTATTTAGATAGATCTAGAGATGATAACCAATCACTTCTGGATATGGAAGATCATATTAAACAATCCTATCCAAAAGCCTTCGAGATTGGTTCCAAGATCTATGATGTGATTACGCAACATACGGGTCTTGATTTGTATAAAAGTGAACGAGTTTATCTAGTTCTACATATCCAACGTTTATTGTCATAAAAATTATTTAAAATTATATAAGGAGAATTCTATCATGAATAGAGAAGAAGTAACATTGTTAGGTTTTGAAATTGTAGCCTATGCTGGCGACGCTCGTTCAAAACTATTAGAAGCCTTGAAGGCTGCTGAAGCTGGTGATTTTGAAAAAGCGGACGCTCTGGTAGAGGAAGCTGGTAGCTGTATCGCAGAGGCACACCACGCGCAAACAAGTCTATTGACTAAGGAAGCAGCTGGCGAGGATTTGGCTTATAGTGTAACCATGATGCATGGCCAAGACCACTTGATGACAACTATCTTATTAAAAGATTTGATGCACCACTTAATCGAACTCTACAAGAGAGGAATTAAATAATGAATAAACTAATTGCATTTATCGAGAAAGGAAAGCCTTTCTTTGAAAAACTATCTCGTAATATCTATCTTCGTGCTATTCGTGATGGTTTTATTGCTGGTATGCCTGTTATTCTCTTCTCAAGTATTTTTATCTTGATTGCCTTTGTACCAAACTCATGGGGCTTTAAATGGTCTGATGAAGTTGTAGATTTTCTGATGAAACCTTACAGCTATTCAATGGGGATTCTAGCTCTCTTGGTAGCTGGTACAACAGCTAAGTCATTGACCGACTCAGTAAACCGTAGCATGGAGAAAACCAATCAAATCAACTATATGTCAACATTGTTGGCAGCAATTGTTGGTTTGTTGATGTTGGCAGCTGATCCTATCGAAAATGGTCTAGCTACTGGATTCTTGGGGACAAAAGGTTTGCTTTCAGCCTTCCTAGCTGCCTTTGTTACCGTAGCAATCTATAAGGTTTGTGTTAAGAACAACGTCACTATTCGTATGCCTGACGAAGTTCCACCAAATATCTCACAAGTCTTTAAAGATGTGATTCCATTCACTCTATCTGTTGTTTCTCTTTATGCTCTTGATTTACTAGCTCGTCATTTTGTTGGTTCAAGCGTAGCTGAATCAATCGGTAAATTCTTTGCACCACTCTTCTCTGCTGCTGATGGTTATCTAGGTATCACCATTATCTTTGGTGCCTTTGCCTTCTTCTGGTTTGTTGGGATTCACGGTCCATCTATTGTTGAACCTGCTATCGCAGCGATTACCTATGCAAATGCTGAAGTCAACTTAAACCTTCTCCAACAAGGGATGCATGCAGACAAGATTCTTACTTCTGGTACACAAATGTTTATCGTTACCATGGGTGGTACAGGTGCGACACTGGTTGTTCCATTCATGTTTATGTGGTTAACAAAATCAAAACGTAACCGTGCAATCGGACGTGCGTCTGTTGTTCCAACCTTCTTTGGTGTCAACGAACCAATCTTGTTTGGTGCACCACTTGTATTAAATCCAATCTTCTTCATTCCATTTATCTTTGCTCCAATCGCAAACGTATGGATCTTTAAATTCTTTATTGAAACTCTTGGAATGAACTCATTCACTGCTAATCTACCATGGACAACCCCAGCTCCACTAGGTCTAGTTCTTGGTACTAACTTCCAAGTTCTATCATTCATTCTTGCTGCCCTTCTAATCGTGGTTGACGTTGTCATTTACTATCCATTCCTTAAGGTCTATGATGAACAAATTCTTGAAGAAGAACGTTCAGGTAAGTCTAATGATGAATTGAAAGAAAAAGTTGCTGCAAACTTCAACACTGCAAAAGCGGATGCTATTCTTGAAAAAGCGGGTGTAGAAGCAGCACAAAATACAATCACTAAAGAAACAAATGTCCTCGTTCTCTGTGCAGGTGGAGGAACAAGTGGTCTCCTTGCAAATGCTTTGAATAAGGCAGCAGCAGAATACAATGTCCCTGTGAAAGCAGCAGCAGGTGGCTATGGTGCTCACCGTGAAATGTTACCAGAGTTTGATCTTGTTATTCTTGCCCCTCAAGTTGCTTCAAACTTTGAAGACATGAAAGCAGAAACAGATAAGCTCGGTATTAAACTTGCCAAGACAGAAGGCGCTCAATACATCAAATTAACTCGTGATGGAAAAGGTGCTCTAGCATTTGTACAAGAGCAATTCGATTAAGGCTAGGGACTGTGAAACAGTCTCCTCTCGTTACGGCAATCGCTATGGCGAATTTCCTAATCGCCTTATTAATTCGTCGGTAAAAAGACATCGTTTTTACCTCCTCATGTCACAATTCGATTAAGGCTAGGGATTATAAAACAGTCTCCTATCGTTACGGAAATCGCTATGGCGAATTTCCTAATCGCCTTGTTAATTCGTCGGTAAAAAGATATCGTTTTTACCTTCTCATGTCACAATTCGGTGACTTAGTACAAGAAGTGAGATGGAGAATAAAACCTCACTAGCCTCCTCTCCATCTTATTTCTTTTTTAATCAAAAGGAGAATTATATGTCAAAAACATTACCAAAAGACTTTATTTTCGGTGGCGCTACAGCTGCTTATCAAGCAGAAGGTGCTACACATACTGATGGAAAAGGACCAGTTGCTTGGGATAAATATCTTGAAGATAACTACTGGTACACTGCGGAGCCAGCTAGTGATTTTTACAATCGATATCCAGTTGATCTCAAGCTAGCAGAAGAGTATGGTGTCAATGGTATTCGAATTTCTATTGCTTGGTCACGTATTTTCCCAACCGGTTACGGTCAAGTAAATCAGAAAGGTGTCGAGTTTTATCATAATTTATTTGCAGAGTGTCACAAACGTCACGTTGAACCCTTCGTAACTCTTCATCACTTTGACACGCCAGAAGCTCTCCACTCAAATGGCGACTTCTTAAATCGTGAAAATATCGAACACTTTGTAGACTACGCTGCCTTCTGTTTTGAAGAATTTCCAGAAGTAAACTATTGGACAACCTTTAATGAAATTGGCCCAATCGGTGATGGTCAATACTTGGTTGGGAAATTCCCTCCAGGTATTCAGTACGACCTTGCCAAAGTCTTCCAATCGCACCACAATATGATGGTGTCTCATGCACGTGCAGTCAAGCTATATAAAGATAAAGGATATAAAGGTGAAATTGGTGTTGTTCACGCTCTGCCAACTAAGTATCCTTTGGATCCTAAAAATCCAGCAGATGTTCGTGCAGCTGAGTTGGAAGATATTATTCACAATAAATTTATCTTGGATGCAACTTATCTAGGTCGCTATTCAGCTGAAACCATGGAAGGTGTCAACCATATCTTATCAGTCAATGGTGGTAGCTTGGATCTTCGTGAAGAAGATTTTACAGCATTAGAAGCTGCAAAAAACTTGAACGACTTCCTTGGAATCAATTACTATATGAGTGACTGGATGGAAGCATTTGATGGAGAAACTGAAATTATCCATAATGGTAAAGGTGAGAAAGGAAGCTCTAAGTACCAAATCAAAGGTGTTGGTCGTCGTGTAGCTCCTGATTATGTACCACGTACGGATTGGGATTGGATTATCTACCCTCAAGGTTTGTATGACCAAATCATGCGCGTGAAGAAAGATTATCCCAACTATAAGAAGATTTACATCACTGAAAATGGTCTTGGATATAAAGATGAGTTTGTAGACAATACTGTTTATGATGATGGCCGTATTGATTATGTCAAACAACACTTGGAGGTTTTGTCTGATGCGATTGCAGATGGTGCTAATGTAAAAGGTTACTTCATTTGGTCATTAATGGATGTCTTCTCATGGTCAAACGGTTATGAGAAACGTTACGGTCTCTTCTATGTAGACTTTGAAACGCAAGAACGTTATCCTAAGAAATCAGCTCACTGGTACAAGAAAGTAGCGGAAACTCAAGTGATTGAGTAGTAGAATGAGTCATTAGATATAGAATTTTAGTGAGGCAAAAAGATGTTCAAAAATTTTATCCAATCTATTTATGAAAAAGTTTATATTATCAACTTTGAAAAATGCTCTCAAATACCGTGTTTGACAAATGAAGAATTGAAAAGTCTTGGAAAATGGTATGTCTCGACCGGTAAAGAATGGATTTGTCATTCAGACTATGAGCTGGAAGAATTTAAAAATCTATTTTTAAATTTTATCAATCCTGAAGAATGGGATACTATCTCCTTTGATTCAGATTTTATGCCGTTTCAACAATCGTAACCAATTTCCAAAAAAGTTAAATCTTATATCTAGTACTCTGCAAAACTCTTATCTAATCACGTTGCTTATACTCAATGAAAATCAAAGAGCAACTTTAAACTAGGAAGCGAGTCGCAGATTTCTCAATGCATCGCTTTGAGGTTGCAGATAAAGCAATTGGGCAAAAAGTCTTTGATACAGAAAAACGCATAATATCAGGTGTTGAAAACCTTGATACTATGCGTTTTATTGTGGGAAGATTTACTTCTGAAATTGAGTTGTTACCCAGAATCTTTCAGGTTTATTAAGGCTTGATGACTTTAGTAAGTTTAGATAGCTCAAAAAGGATTGAATCACTTAGTTTAGAATCTGAAACAATAGTATCAAGATTTGATACATTATAAAAAGTATAAAAATCAAACTTATTGAACTTACTATGATCTGCGAGTAAATATTTTTTATTAGAATTATTTAAAGCGATGCGTTGAGCCTCTCCCTCTTCCTCGCTAAAAGTAGCTAGAGCTCCGTTTTGAATACCATTACAGCTAACGAAAGCTTTAGAAAATTGGAGATTAGAGAGATTTTGTAGGGTCAATGTGCCAACAAAAGCACCTGTAATTTCGCGATAATTTCCACCTATTAAAATCAAATCTGTTAATTTTCGTTCGCTTAAAATCAGAAAAACAGGTAGACTGTTGGTCACGACGCGGATATTGTCAATAGGTAACTCACGCGCAAAAAATTCTAATGTTGTTCCTGGTCCAATAAAAATAGTTTCTCTTTCTTCTACTAGACTGCCTGCAAAACGGGCTATTTCTTGTTTTTCTGCCGTTTGGAGGGCTTGTTTTTCAATATTTGATCGCTCATTAGTCAAAAGGGAGTTGGTTCGAAGTTTTTCAGCTCCACCATGCACACGAATCAGCAAATCTTTATCAGCTAATTCCTGTAAATAGCGCCTTGCAGTCATATCTGAAACGGCTATTTCATCCATAATCTGTTTAACCGTTATGGTTCCTTTACTATTTACTGTCTCTAAAATTTTGGTTAATTTTTCTTGTTTGAGCATATTATCACCTCGTTTCCTACTACTATCTTACCATAAACTAGCTCATCATTCAAATACAAAAACAACAAAATAAAACAAAAACAAAAATATCGAGGTTTGTTTTCAAAACTTTCGATATTTTTATTAAGTTATTATTTTGTTGTTTCTAGTTTACTTTTTGATGATTGAGAGTGGTGGAGAATTATACTCAATGAAAA
>NZ_VMLA01000110.1:0-2874 GCF_013276425.1 Streptococcus sp. 3874
TCCTTGTCAGTCAAGCCATCGCCATCTGTATCGTTATTTGATGGATCTACTGGTTTAGCTTCTGGTTTCGTGTTTGGATCTTTCGGATTTGTTCCTTTTTCTACTTCTTCCTTGTCAGTCAAGCCATCGCCATCTGTATCGGCTTTAGTAGGGTCTGTTCCTTTCTCTACTTCTTCCTTATCAGGGAAACCGTCTCCGTCGGTGTCTTTGGTATCTGGATTTGACTGAGGATCGTTTGGATTTGTTCCTTCTGCCTTTTCTACCTTATCAGGGAAGCCGTCTTTGTCGGTGTCGACATTGTCTGGTGTTGAGTTCTTATCGTTTGGATCTGAACCTGCGTCTTTTTCTACAACATCAGGGAAACCGTCTCCATCGGTATCTTTGGTATCTGGATTTGACTTAGGATCGTTTGGATTCGTTCCTTCTGCCTTTTCTACCTTATCAGGGAAACCGTCTCCGTCGGTGTCTTTGGTATCTGGATTTGACTGAGGATCGTTTGGATTCGTTCCTTCTGCCTTTTCTACCTTATCAGGGAAACCGTCTCCGTCGGTGTCTTTGGTATCTGGATTTGACTTAGGATCGTTTGGATCTGTTCCTTTCTCTACTTCTTCCTTATCAGGGAAACCGTCTCCGTCTGTATCTACTGTTTCATTAGGTCCTACTGCAACATAGCGAGGATATCTTGAACGAGGCTGTACAATTCCAGCTACGACAGGTAATTGTGAAGCCACTACCCCATCTTGAACATCCGCTTCTATTTCCCACTTGTAAGCATTGTGAGAAAAATTTTCCCATGAATTGATACCAAACAGTAACTGATTTTTTTCTTTCCACTCAGTTGGAATATCGGAACCTGAACCAACCTTTCCTATTTTTTCCCAAAATTCATTCCATTTTCCTTCGTTTCTAGGGTCAAAATCAGGATTGAAAACTAATTCTCTTGTCGCACCAGGAAATTCATGCACTCCCAAATCGTGCACTAATTTCCACGGCAATCCCCCTCCCCCTGTTTTTCCATCAGAATTATAAGTTCTAATCCTAACCGTCCGATGGTCCAAACCAGTTGGTAACCAAGCAGTAAGTCCTGGCCT
Source organism: Streptococcus sp. 3874 (assembly GCF_013276425.1). Lineage (NCBI taxonomy): Bacteria > Bacillati > Bacillota > Bacilli > Lactobacillales > Streptococcaceae > Streptococcus > Streptococcus sp. 3874. The sequence continues at coordinate 1,092 of NZ_VMLA01000110.1, forward strand.
AGCCCAGTATTCATAATTTTTATTGAAAAGTATTGTATATTTTACATGCTTGCCATTTTTTGATATCTCAGTCCTTACTTGTACTGATTGCTTAGCATTCTCAACTTCTTTAGGTGTATCCCCAAGATAGGTCACATTATCTACCGTTTCAAAATGAGCGGAAACGGTAGATATATCACTGCCTAAAAAGGAGAGTCCTACCAACACAGAAGCCGCGCCAAATTTAAATTTTCTGAGAGAGTAGCGAAAGGCTTTCTCTCCACCTTTTTTCTTATTTTGTATCAATTTCAACAATTATTTTTCTCCTTATGTTCTAAGTAATTCTTTCTGTGAACTCCAAGGCCAGCCAGCTTTTTTCTGACTTCAGAAAGCCTCAAGTGTAGCCGTCTGCTTCCTGGGTATCAATGATGGCAAAGACTCCTACAGGGCAAAAACCATGCTCTGGATAGTCCAAGCCTGGTAATAAGCAGAGGTACCAACGCCTGTAGATACATACCAGGTGCTCCTTCATCGCTCAAACCGCCATTATGTTGGATGACAATCCTATCGATAGCTAAACGATTGTCATCGCTATTCATGATTTCTTCGTCGACATCAGCGATAAGACCTGAAAATAAATCACCATTTATCCGTTTTGTTTTAACCTTAATCACCTCCTAGTTATCTTCCTTTAGGTGTTGAAACATTGAAATCTGCACTCTTTCCATTTCTAAAAAACCATCTACTAGCTACTCAACCACATCCGTACTGGTTAGACCATAAGCTTGTTTAACAGTCTCCGTCTAAACTGAGTTTTCTTTCAAATGCACCGAGACAAACTCAAGTTTCAAGGAAGTTCCTGTCTTTTAAGCACAAAAAACAAACCGGACCTTGAGTTGTTTTACGCTGTAAATTCCATTTTTTCATACTGCTTTCCAGTCAGGCTATTCTTTCCCTGACTATAGGTTTTCTTTTACCCCCTCGATTTTTCTTGCATTGGAGTGGAGTTTCCGCAGGCACACCCGCTTCTTTAGACTGGATGCCTTCCCACTTGATTATTTCGTCAGAGATTATCCCTTCACAGATCTTGACAAAGAATGTAAAAGGCTTGCTTTCACCTGCGTATTTATTTCTCAGTCAGACACTGGTAGAGAAACTTTTCTCGTTCTAAAAGTTGCGCTGCCTTCTGATAGGATATCCAGTGTTCCTTGCTATTATAAATACCAAGCAATCCCTCACAAAGCAACCCCATGCTTGAAAGCACAACAGAGACAAGGCGATAGTAATCGCCCGGCATGGGAATGGCACAAAAAATCGCAATCAAAAAACCGGAAACAATCTCAGCAATCTCCAAGACCTTGTAGCGTCTGCGATGCTGGAAACTTTTCCCCTGAAAGCAGGTGATTTGCTTTTCCAATCACTCTGTCATATAGACTTCTTCTGGTGTCATATAGAACTCCTCTCTGTTTTGTTTACCACTATCATAATAATACATAATAGAAAGTGAATCAACTTGTAGATTGTAAAACTAGACTTCCTGCAAAACTAGAATCCTAGTTCACGGTTGATAATGCCAGCAATCGAGTTCATTCGTAAGCCGAAGCGTTTACGATGATTTCGATAGGTTGTTGAAAACATTTTAAACGTTTTTACTTTGGCAAAGATGTTCTCAACCTTGCTTCTCTCCTTAGATAGCGCATGGTTACAGGCTTTATCTTCAGCTGTTAGCGGCTTGAGTTTGCTGGATTTACGTGGAGTTTGTGCTTGAGGATCTATCTTCATGATTCCTTGATAAGCACTGTCA
>NZ_VMLA01000111.1:0-8732 GCF_013276425.1 Streptococcus sp. 3874
CAAGACACAGTGCACTACCTGTTCAACAAAAGAGTTGCTGCTTGATTAAAACCATCACACCAGTTATACCATTTTGCTTCATACCCATCTTGAGCTAGGATACGATCTTCTAAATCAAAAACAGAGTAAATAGACTTCCTGCAAAACTAGAATCCTAGTTCATGATTGATAATGCCAGCAATCAAATTCATTCGTAATCCGAAGCGTTTACAATGATTTCGATAGGTTGTTGAAAACATTTTAAACGTTTTTACTTTGGCAAACATATTCTCAACCTTGATTCTCTCCTTAGATAGCGCATGGTTACAGGCTTTATCTTCAGCTGTTAGCGGCTTGAGTTTGCTGGATTTACGTGGAGTTTGTGCTTGAGGATATAGCTTCATGATTCCTTGATAACCACTGTCAGCCAAGATTTTACCAGCTTGTCCGATATTTCTGCGACTCGTTTTGAACAACTTCATATCATGACAATAGTTCACAGCGATATCCAAAGAAACAATTCTCCCTTGACTTGTGACAATCGCTTGAGCCTTCATAGCGTGGCATTTCTTTTTACCAGAATCATTCGCTAATTGTTTTTTAGGGCGATGGATTTTTACTTCCGTCGCATCAATCATTACCGTGTCCTCAGCACTAAGGTGAGTTCTTGAAAGCGTAAAACCACTTTGAACAAGAGTTACTTCAACCCATTGGCTCCGACGGATTAAGTTGCTTTCGTGGATAGCAAAATCAGCCGCAATTTGTTCATAAGTTCGATATTCTCGCACATATTGAAGAGTGGCCATAAGAAGGTCTTCTAGGCTTAATTTAGGTTTTTATCCATCTTTTGCGTGTTTAATTTTTAATACAGCTAACATCTCTTCAAAAGTCGTGCGCTGAACACCAACAAGACGATTAAATTGTGCATCATTTAGTTGTTTACTTGCTTCATAATTCATAGAACTATTATACCATATTTTGTTTCGCAGGAAGTCTATTCAATAAGTTGTATCACAGAACTTTAGAAATTATATAGTGACAAGAATTTACTATTCTGTTTTACAATAGTTAAGCATTTGTGATTTCTGAAAGACTTACTTTTCGATCTTCTTTAACTGATAAAGTACATGCATCAGCGGTAGCGATTGATTCTAAAGCAGCTACACCATTGAGAAGTTTTTCATATTCTTCTGTAATTTCTCCACCTTTAATGATGTCATGTAGATATTCCATTTCTTTATCAATACATGTTTGTAACCATAATGGGCAACGTACTCCTGGTTTACCGTACGCAATTGCTCCATCCATACCACGACCGGTATAGATAGCTGTACGATCATCATCTTCCTCTTGAGTTTCATGAACTAAGAAGTGTGATTCTCCTTCACCTTTAACACGAAGAGTACCTCCAGTATTGAACAAGTCAAGTTTGATAGCTCCTTCAGTTCCTTGAATCAAGACGTAGTGTTCACCCCAAAGGAAAGCATTACCATATTCCAAAACAGCATAACGATCATCAGAGTATTCTAAGTTGACAATGAGCATATCATCTTCATCACCAAAGTTTTCACCTTTATGATATACATTGCCTCCTACCATTGTCGCTTTTTCAGGAAGTCCTCCCATGATGAACTGAATGCAATCTAATTCATGAATATGGTGGTACAAATGTCCTCCAGATTGAGAACGAAGTTTCTTCCATGATACAGTTGGTTGTTGTTCTTCCCAACCTGTACGAGCGGCATGGCAATAAAGAACTTTACCGATTTTACCTTGAGTAATCAATTCTTTAGCATGGTGTACACCATTAAAGAAGTTCATGATGTGACCAGCCATAAAGATAACATTATTTTCTTTACATGCGTCAACCATGGCTTTACAATCTTCATAAGACAATGCAATTGGCTTTTCACAAAATACGTGTTTGCCATGTTGAGCAGCTTTCACAACAGGTTCACGGTGAAGATAGCTAGGTGAAGCTACGATCACACAATCAATATCTTCACGTGCTACAAGTTCATCTAAACTTGCACAAACATCTGATCCCAACTCTTGAGCAACTTCTTCTCCATGATTTGGGTCAAATACCGCAACCACTTTTGCATCTTCAATTTTGTTCATTGAGCGAGCCAAATCAGCTCCAAAATATCCAGCTCCAACAATACCGTAATTTACCATAATTTTTATCCTATTTCTATATATTTTTAAATTTCAGATTTAATTCTTTTTCAAATCTTCAATCTTAAATGTTATATATGGTACAACATTTTTCATATGAAGTTCATTACGAGACCATGAATCAAATTTTTCAAACATCAATCCAATTTCATGATTTGGTAACTCTGTCAATGTTGAATATGAGTATCCATAGTTACTATAATCAACGTCGTGATGATAACGCCAATCAATTGTATTATCATCATTAATTAGACCAATCCAAATTTGCCCGTGTTTACGACCATTTGTGGAGTTTGGAGTACTTAAAATGACAGCCTTTTCACCATCAATCAATTAACTATAATTGATGATTGATAATTGTGTTCCATAACTTGGATTTGAAACAAATTTCAAATATTCCGGTGCACTCCAAGTAGTACCTGCGTCTGTACTTGTTAAATATGCAATTTTACCATTATTTGTACGCATGTATGCTTGAATTACTCCTGGACTCAATTCTACAAATTGTGCTTCTGCTGACCAACTAGGAGGAAGTGGCACAATTTTAACTTTCCAAGATGCTCCATTATCGTCACTATAAATGAACGCAGACTCTTTACCAGTGTAAGACGGAATAAGAATACGTCCAGTTGAGCTTTCAATGATTCCACGTCCAGGACCCAAATAAGGCGCATTCCGATTAAGTCCCATTATAGGAGGTAATAAAGTTGGTGCAGACCAAGATTCGCCATGATCATTGCTAGAAATATATGCAATACAGTTCGTTGGCACTACTTTGAATAATGCATCTTTGTAGAAGATATTCATATGGACGTGAGTCCCATTACGATATTCAGTCTTTTTATTATTTTTAAATGAAACCGAATATTTCTCTACTGTCAAATAATTACCATTTTGTTTAATACCGAAATTTTTATCTACTGAAAATTCAGTTGGTCTGTTGGTACGATCGTCGTATACAGTACCATTCTCACGAATAGTATAATTCTAATCAGTATCACCTTGTTTCTTTAATTTAAGGTAATAATTACCATCAATTTATTTATAACCTGAATCTTTTCTAGTAGCTTCTCTAAAACTTACTCCAGCAGGCATCACATCAGCAAACATGAGTACTTGTTTGTTATTTTTTTCAACAATAACAGAGTCAATATAGGTTGCACCACCGCTGATTTGTAAGTCACGTCCACCAACATCACGAGGCCATTCTAATGGTACTGGCGCAAAATCATCGAATGCCAATGTTAATTTTGGTTTAGTCCATGTCTTACCATTATCATCACTATAACTTGTAGCAATATTAATTTTATTCAAAAAATCATGAGTTCCGCCGTAACGAGCGTCAATGCTTGAAAATACCCGACCATTGCTAAAAGTATACAGAACTGGAATACGGAAATAGTTAGAACCTGTTGTATCATTAGCCGTATAAATTAAATGTCCAGTAACAACGTTTGTTGTCATCTTTTTAACAGTTTCTTCATCCAATGCACTATTAAAGAATTTGATATTTTCTAGTGTTCCGTTAAAACCAAACGCCGTTTTTCCTGCACGTTTCACTCCCCCAAGCATATAGTAATCAATGCCTTTAATATCCTTTATGTTTAAGAAGTTATCCACTTTCTTTTCTACTACTTTTGTGCCATTTGCATATAAAGAATATGTTTTTTGACTAAATCTGCTACTACTGCAACAGTGTTAGTCACAGCTTCTTGTTTGTACTTACCCCAAACTGAAGCAGGTCTGGATACTAGGTGATTTTTATTGGAAGAAGTATCACGCGCTTCCATCCCCAATTCACCATTGTCTCTAAGGAACACATCTACATAACTATTTTGTTGACCGGGTTTAGAATTAGATATTCCAAACAGAGCTTGTAAGCCTTTCTCACTAGACTAATTGTACTTAATCACTACAGCAAAGTCACCGCTAGTAAATTTATCCTTTAACTCATTAGTAACATTTTCTCCTCCCCCTGTTAAAGTAACATTATTTTTTTCTAAGACAGGAGTTTCTTCCGTTGCAGAAGATGGATCCTTAACAGTAGTTTCGACTGTTCGAGGTTGTACAGTAACTTCCGAAGAGTTACCCGATTTAGGTGTACTTCCGAAATCGGAGTCGTTGGTGCAACAAGTTGCACCAACTCTGGTGTTGATACTTCAGAAGTTTCAGTCTCCTAAGCTGCAACTGAGTTAGCAACAAATGCTGATAATACCACTACAGTACCTAAGGTTACATATTGTTTAATATTTTTTTCATTTTATTTTTCCTCGTTTAAAACTTTGATAACAAGTTTTTTAACAGGCTCATCATTGCAATGAATCTTTGGTTGGTGAAGATCTTCTTCAAAAGTCACCAACATATTCCCTGGAAGCAATTCAACAATTTGATAGTCTTTGCTATCGTAAAAAGCAATATCCTTTTCTTCGCTAAAAGGTACACGTGACTGGGCACGAACTGGGGAAGTTACTGCCATTTTTTCAGTATTTTCAACAACAATATGAATATCTAAAGATTTCTTATGAGTTTCAAAAATATCTCCTGGAACTCCATCAGCTAGATAAATCATACAATTTGCAAAAACATTTCCCCGTCAATATCAATTTTCCATCAACTAAATCTGTCAAATTTGTATTTTCTAAAAAATCACAGACTTTTGAAAAATGTTTATTGACAGAAGCATATCGTCTAAAATCAGATTGTTCAGAAATAATCATATTATTTTCTCTTTTCTATTAGTGACGAACTTCCCAACTTGAATCCGCTTTAATTTCTGGAATATCATGAATCGTTGTATATTTAGGTGCAGATACTTTATTTCCAGTAAGAACAGATACAATATAACCTGAAACTACTGATACAGAGATTGAAATCAATGAATATGCCCAGTAGCTAACAGCTGTTGGAGGAAGGAAGTATTTAATAAATACCATGACGATAGTTGATACAATCAGCGCTGCATAAGCACCTTGTTTATTTGCTTTTTTAGAAACAAAACCAAGAATAAATACACCACCAAGTAGACCAAGTACAAGTCCCATGAAACTATTGAACCATTCGTATGCAGATTTAATATCTGAATGAGCCATGATAATGGAAACAACAATTGAGAATAAACCTACTGCTAGAGATACGAATTGTGCAATTTTCGTACGACGATCCTCTGACATATTTTTAGAAATGACATCTTGAATATCCAATGTCCATGAAGTTGCAACAGAGTTCAAACCTGTTGAAACAGTTGATTGAGCTGCTGCATAAATCGCTGCCAAGATCAAACCTGTGACACCTACTGGTAACTGGTATGCAATAAAGTACATAAAGATTTGGTCTTGAGGGATATTGCTAGCTGCACTACCTGCATTTTGTACTTGATAGAATACGTACAAGCCTGTACCGATTAAGTAAAAGACTGTTGCAATTGCAAGTGACAAGACACCATTTGTGAACAACATTTTATTAAGTTTCTTAATATTTTGTGTTGTAGTAAAACGTTGAACCAAATCTTGAGATGAAGCATAGGAAGACAAGATTGTAAAGCCTGAACCCATCACAATTAAGAAGATGGAGTTTGAAAGCAAGTTAGGATCGAAAAGTTTTTCATTTGCAGCAAGGAATTTCCCGTTTGCTAATGTTTCTGCTACTGCACCAAAGCCACCTTTAATATTAGCCATCAGTACAAATAAAGCTACAACGACACCACTAATCAGAACCACACCTTGAATAAAGTCTGTCCATAATACGGATTTTAGACCACCAGTATAAGAATAAACAATTGCAATTGCACCCATCAAAGTAATCAAAATATTGATGTCAATTCCTGTCAATACTGATAAACCAGCTGATGGGAGGTACATAATGATAGACATACGTCCCAATTGATAAATAATAAACAAGAGTGCTGAAATAATACGAAGTGCTTTAGAATTAAAGCGTTTATCCAAGTAATCATATGCCGTATCGATGTCTATCCGTGCAAAAATAGGTAAGATAAAACGAATTGTCAGTGGAATAGCTACAACCATCCCTAATTGAGCAAACCATAAAATCCAGCTACCTGCATAAGAGTTACCAGCGAGTCCCAAGAAGGAAACCGGACTGAGCATTGTGGCAAAAATGGATACCGAAGTAACATACCAAGGAACCGAACCATCTCCTTTAAAGAACTCTTTTCCTTTCATCTCTTTTTTAGAGAAATAGATACCTGCAACCAACACCGCAAGTAAATAAACAATCAAGATAATTAAGTCAATTATTGTAAATCCTGTTGTGCCCATAACATATCTCCATATTGATTTTATTTAGGTACTATAAAAATTCTTTTCGTGCTTGTTGAATAAGTTCGGCTGCTTGTTTTGCAACTTCCAAGTCACCTTCTGCCAATGCTTCTAAGGGTTGACGAACGGAACCTAAATCAAGTTTTTCATTTAGACGCAAAACCTCTTTTGCTACAGCATACATATTTGCCTTACCTGATATCATCTTATAGATAACTTCATTGATAGCATATTGAAGTTTTTTAGCAGTATCTAAATCTCGTTCTTGAATCAAACTTTCCAATTTCAAGAACAAATCTGGCATAACGCCATAAGTACCACCAATACCAGCTTCTGCTCCCATCAAGCGACCACCAAGATATTGTTCATCTGGACCATTGAATACAATGTAATCTTCTCCACCTGCAGCTACAAACATTTGAATATCTTGTACAGGCATAGAAGAATTTTTAACTCCAATCACACGAGGATTTTGACGCATTGTTGCATACAAACTACCAGTCAACGCAACCCCTGCCAATTGTGGAATATTATAAATGATAAAATCTGTATTTGGCGCAGCTTCACTCATTGCATTCCAATATTCTGCGATTGAATATTCTGGCAATTTGAAGTAAATAGGTGGGATAGCTGCAATAGCATCGACTCCAACACTTTCTGAATGTTTTGCCAATTCAATACTATCTTTCGTATTATTACATGCAACATGGTTAATAACTGTTAATTTACCTTTAGCAACTTCCATAACAGCTTCAATAATTTGTTTACGGTCTTCTACACTTTGGTAAATACATTCACCTGAAGAACCATTTACATAGATACCTTTTACACCTTTGTCAATGAAATATTGCACCAGAGATTTTACACGTTCTTGGCTAATTTCACCATTTTCTTCATAGCAAGCATAAAATGCAGGGATAACGCCTTTGTACTTAGTTAAATCTTTCATTAGATTTCTCCTTTATTTGTATTAAGTAATTATTTATTGTGATTAAGTAAGCATTGCAGAAATTAAAAATTTAAACTCTTCGTTATTTTTCCTCCTCTAACAAAAGTATATCAGAAGTGCGTCTTCCTGGGCTACATTCCCCACTAACAACGTAATATCCATTGTCAGCTTTTAGAAAACCTGCCCCACAAAGAGCAAAACGCTCATCGTTTGCAACAATCTTGACCTTACCTGTCTCTAAATCTAGTATTCGCAAGCTGCGATTCCAATTAAAGAAATCTCTTCCTTTAGAAAAGTATTCTTCCCTATAGCCAGGGGCTGCTAAATCAATAACTGCTTTATTATAAACAATTTCATTAAAGCCACCAAGCATCAATAAAACGTTTTCATTTATTTGTATACTTGATGCTCCTAGAACTGAACTTGGTAATCCGAACTCAAGTTTTTCCCACTTATCTTTTTTAAAAATATACTTGTATCCATCTAAATAAGCTTTATTGTTCGCTCCACCTAAATAATACAATTCATTTTGATATTTGACTGATAAACCTTGACCTCTACCAGAAACTGGGAAGTCGGATTTTTTTAAAAGCTCTCGAGTCTCAATATTGAACAGATAACTTTCCTGAAATCCAAAGAATAAGTGGCCATCAAAATAACAACCATAACCACTCTCTAGTTGGAAATCAAAATCCCCGAGACAGATTTCTTCTACACTTTCACCAATTGTAATACGATAAATACTTGAACCTAGAATATAAAAGATTTCATTTTCAACTTCAATTGTAATTCCTTTATCTGGAGAAATTTTTCCATCTTGTTCATATAGAAGATTAAATTTCTCATCATAAACTCTAATTTTATTAGATTGGACTTTTGGACTCTTTAACGGATCGTTATTTGGGAAATAACTACCCCCATATACTAAAATTCTATTGTTAATCCGTCTACAAATCATCCCAGCTAGTCCTGGTGACTCTATATGATTTATAACATCAATTTTCACATTACACCTCTTCTCTAGCATGCTATTTCAATCCTGCTACAAAGCGTTCTGTAATCTCTTTTGGTCTAGTAATAGCACCACCAACAACGATGCCTCGCACTCCGTATTCAAGGATTTGTTTGGCTTGTTCTGGTGTATGAATTTTTCCTTCTGCAATGACATCTACACCGGCATCACAGAGTTTTTTGATGAGTTCAAAATCTGGACCATCCACTTTTGGACTGTAGGATGTGTAGCCTGATAAGGTTGTTCCGACAAAGTCAATTCCTGCTTCGACCGCTGCCAATCCTTCTTCAAAAGTACTGGTGTCCGCCATCAAGAGCTGGTTAGGATATTTCTCCTT
>NZ_VMLA01000112.1:0-6505 GCF_013276425.1 Streptococcus sp. 3874
CAAACTAGCCGCAGGTTGCTCAAAGCACTGCTTTGAAGTTGTAGATAGAACTGACGAAGTCCAGCTCAAAACACTGTTTTGAGGTTGCAGATAGAACTGACGAAGTCAGTAACCACACCTACGGCAAAGTGAATCTGAAGTAGTTTGAAGAGAGTATAACTTGTCTTTTAGAAAAGGAGCCTATAATGAAAGTCTTTCAGAATGTAAATATCGTGACTTGTGATCAAGATTTCCATGTTTATCTTGATGGAATCTTAGCAGTCAAGGATTCTCAAATCGTCTATGTCGGTCAAGATAAGCCAGCGTTTTTAGAGCAAGCTGAGCAGATTATAGACTATCAGGGAGCTTGGATTATGCCTGGGTTGGTCAATTGCCACACCCATTCTGCTATGACAGGTTTGAGAGGAATTCGGGATGATAGCAATCTCCATGAATGGCTCAATGACTATATCTGGCCAGCAGAAGCTGAGTTTACTCCCGACATGACTACTAAGGCGGTCAAAGAAGCTCTGACAGAGATACTCCAGTCAGGAACAACAACCTTTAATGATATGTATAATCCCAATGGTGTGAATATTGAGCAGATTTATCAGGCAGTGAAAGATTCCAAGATGCGTTGTTATTTTTCTCCGACTCTTTTTTCTTCAGAGACAGAAACAACTGCTGAGACTATAAGCAGAACTCGATCCATCATAGACGAAATCTTAAAATATAAAAATCCAAATTTCAAGGTTATGGTAGCACCTCATTCTCCCTATAGCTGCAGTAGAGACTTGCTGGAAGCGAGTTTGGAAATGGCAAAAGAGCTTGCTATTCCAATCCATATCCATGTGGCGGAGACCAAGGAAGAATCAGGCATTATCCTGAAACGATACGGCAAACGCCCCCTCGCCTTTCTAGAAGAACTGGGTTACTTAGATCATCCGTCTGTCTTTGCTCATGGGGTCGAATTAAACGAGCGAGAAATTGAACGCTTGGCAACTTCTCAAGTGGCTATTGCTCACAATCCTATCAGTAATCTCAAACTGGCATCAGGAATTGCTCCAATTATCCAGCTCCAAAAAGCAGGAGTAGCAGTCGGAATTGCGACTGACTCGGTCGCTTCCAATAACAATCTTGATATGTTTGAGGAGGGACGGACTGCAGCCCTTCTTCAGAAGATGAAAAGTGGAGATGCCAGCCAATTTCCTATCGAAACAGCTCTCAAGGCACTGACAATCGAAGGGGCTAAGGTTCTAGGAATGGAAAATCAGATAGGAAGTCTAGAAGTCGGCAAGCAGGCAGATTTTCTCGTTATTCAACCACAAGGCAAAATCCATCTCCAACCTCAAGAAAATATGCTCTCTCACCTAGTTTATGCTGTCAAATCCAGTGATGTTGATGATGTCTATATTGCTGGAGAACAGGTTGTTAAGCAAGGTCAAGTTCTGACAGTAGAACTTTAGAAGAAAAATCACGAAAAATTTTAAAAAAAGTTTGTAAAAATCTTGCATTCTTTTTTTGACTATGCTATACTTATATACGGTTTGAAAAAACTGCCTAAGACAGTAGGGGAGCTCGACTCATAAATATCCTACCGAGGACAAAACGTATCATGTAAAAAGAAGCGTATTGTACTTTCGTGTCTAGGTTTGGGCGCGTTTTTCTTTTGGAAAAATTCCCCAAGCAAAATAATTACGGAGGTGAACACACTAATGAGTGAAGCAATTATTGCTAAAAAAGCGGAACTAGTTGACGTAGTAGCTGAAAAAATGAAAGCTGCTGCATCTATCGTCGTTGTAGACGCTCGTGGTTTGACAGTTGAGCAAGATACAGTTCTTCGTCGTGAGCTTCGTGGAAGCGAAGTTGAGTATAAAGTCATTAAAAACTCAATCTTGCGTCGTGCAGCTGAAAAAGCTGGTCTTGAAGATCTTGCATCAGTATTCGTTGGACCATCTGCAGTAGCATTTTCTAACGAAGATGTTATTGCACCAGCGAAAATCTTGAACGACTTTTCTAAAAACGCTGAAGCACTTGAAATCAAAGGTGGTGCAATCGAAGGCGCTGTCGCATCTAAAGAAGAGATTCTTGCACTTGCAACTCTTCCAAACCGCGAAGGACTTCTTTCTATGCTCCTTTCTGTACTTCAAGCGCCAGTGCGCAACGTTGCTCTTGCAGTCAAAGCGGTTGCAGAAAGCAAAGAAGACGCAGCTTAATCTTAAGCTACGTAGCGTAGCCTAGCTACGAAAATCTATTATAAATTTAAAACATATTTGGAGGAAATAACAATGGCATTGAACATTGAAAACATTATTGCTGAAATTAAAGAAGCTTCAATCCTTGAATTGAACGACCTTGTAAAAGCTATCGAAGAAGAATTTGGTGTAACTGCAGCTGCTCCTGTAGCTGTTGCTGCAGCTGGTGCTGCTGACGCTGGTGCTGCTAAAGATTCATTCGACGTTGAATTGACATCTGCAGGCGACAAAAAAGTTGGCGTTATCAAAGTTGTACGTGAAATCACAGGTCTTGGTCTTAAAGAAGCTAAAGAACTTGTTGACGGTGCACCAGCACTTGTTAAAGAAGGCGTTGCAACTGCAGAAGCTGAAGAAATCAAAGCTAAATTGGAAGAAGCTGGAGCTTCAGTTACTCTTAAATAATAGAGCGACTACATTAGTAGCTTAAAAACATGATTAAATCGCTATTCTTAGGAGTAGTGGTTTTTCTTTTTGTTTAAGAAGTTGGCGAGTAAGTAATACTCAATGAAAANNGACGAAGTCAGTAACATATCTACGGTAAGGCGACGCTGACGTGGTTTGAAGAGATTTTCGAAAAGTATAAAATAGATTGAATTTAGAATAGTCCACTGAGTTTTATAAAACATTGTTAGAAATTGGTTTGAATTCCGCAATCAATTTGTTCGGTTTTTATTTCATTTAATTTAATTAAATTAGAATTTCCCAACCGTTTAACTCAAGATAAAAATCCCCAATCGAAGCGATTGAGGATTAAGCAAATGAATCTTAAACAATACCTTGGGCAATCATAGCGTTTGCTACATTTTCAAATGCAGCAATGTTTGCTCCTGCAAGATAGTCTTTATCAAGACCATATGTTTCTGAAGTTGTTTTAGCTGTGTTGAAGATGTTTGTCATGATGTCTTTGAGACGTCCATCAACTTCCTCACGAGTCCATGAGAGGCGAAGACTGTTTTGGCTCATTTCAAGGGCTGAAACGGCTACACCACCAGCGTTGGCAGCTTTGGCAGGTCCGTAGAAGATACCATTTTCTTTGTAGATTTTGATGGCATCAAGGTCGCTCGGCATGTTGGCACCTTCAGATACACAGATAACGCCTTGAGCAACCAAACGTTTAGCTGCTTCACCGTTGATTTCGTTTTGAGTAGCACATGGAAGCGCAATATCATAGTTTCCAGCGTAAGTCCATACAGAACCTTCGTGATATGTTGCAGTTGCTTTCTCAGCTGCATACTCAGTCAAACGAGCACGACGTTTCTCTTTAACATCAACCAAAAGATCGAAGTCGATACCATTTTCATCGATGACATAACCGTTTGAGTCAGATACAGAGATGACAGTAGCGCCAAGTTCAGTCGCTTTTTGAAGAGCGTATTGAGCAACGTTCCCAGAACCTGAAATAACCACTTTCTTACCAGCAAAGCTATTACCGTTAGCTTTCAGCATTTCTTCAGTATAGTAAACCAAACCGTAACCAGTTGCTTCTGGACGAATCAAGCTACCACCAAATTCAAGAGGCTTACCAGTCAAGACACCAGCATCAAATTGGTTAAGACGCTTGTATTGACCATAAAGGTAACCAATTTCACGTCCACCTACGCCGATATCACCAGCAGGTACGTCAAGTGATGGTCCGATGTGTTTTTGCAACTCAGTCATGAAGCTTTGGCAGAAGCGCATCACTTCAGCATCTGTTTTACCTTTAGGATCGAAGTCTGATCCACCTTTACCTCCACCGATTGGAAGTCCAGTCAAGACGTTTTTGAAGATTTGTTCAAATCCGAGGAATTTCAAAATCCCTTGGTTTACAGTTGGGTGGAAACGAAGTCCTCCTTTGTATGGTCCAACAGCTGAGTTGAATTGAACACGGTAACCACGGTTTACTTGAATTTTTCCATCACGGTCAACCCAAGGAACACGGAAAGAAATTACGCGCTCAGGCTCAGTAATACGTGCCAAGATATTTTCTTCGATATACTCAGGGTGTTTTTCAAATACAGGTTCCAAAGTGTTGAAAAATTCTTCAACAGCTTGGAGGAATTCAGCCTCGTGCCCATTACGAGCTTTTACAGTTTCAAACACGCTTTGGATATATTCTTTAGCAGATGTCATATCGTTCTCCTTTTGTTGTCATATTTTATTACATGAGCTATTATAGCAGAATTTTTTTAAACTGTAAAGAGAAAAACAAAAATTTTCTAAAAATTCTTTCAATTTAGTTTTAAGACTTTTTGAAAATAGACAAAAAACGAACCTTTTTCTTGTAAATATCTTTCTCAAAGAGAAAATCTGAAAATATGCTATAAGAAAAGAAAATGTTTAGCAATTCAGAAATCACTTGTTAATTTATCCATGATATGTTAGATTTGCCAGCAAAATTATAACGATATAAAGCAACCCCTTGAATTATCAATATCTTCAAGGGGTTTTGTTGTGTTGTGAAATCAAAAAGGGGCAACCAAGGGGCAGAATTAAAAAATAGTATCTAATTTATTGACCAATTTATCCTCCATATCCTCAGTAGTATGAGAATAGATTTCCAAAGTCATCTTTGCATTTGAGTGTCCAACTCGATCCATTATTGATTTTATTGGAAGGCCAGACTCTGCTAAAAACGAAATATGAGAATGCCTAAAAATATGGCTAGATAAGTTTTTTTCTATTTTGGCCTGTTTTCCATATTTTTTTAATATCTGTATGAAGCAAGCTATTGTTGTAGGTTGATTCCATTTTTCAAAACAGAAAATATAATCATCGCTTGACAATGGCTGGAAACGTTCGCTAAGTCGTACTATTTGTCTTTGAATAGCTTCTATGACACTTTCTGATACTTTGATTGTCCGTATTGAATTTGTAGTCTTTGGTAGCGTTTTGATTTTGTTTACTGAATCAAAATTACCTGTGATCTCAATTTTGTTGTTTTCGAAGTCTATATTCTTCAGTTGTAAGGCAGTTAACTCACCATATCTCATACCAGTTAATGCCAGCACAAGAACCATATCAGCGTACTTTTGGTGATATTCTCGACGATTAAGGACATCGATAAGCGCTTTTATTTCTTGCATGGTGAGAAAGTTGTTACGCTTTTTTTCCAGTTCTTCTAAAGTCTTTGGTTTTTGAGGAATCGTAGTATAATCGACCTCGTTGTTTTCAATGTAAGAGTATTGAACAGCGTAATTAAAGATACCTCTGAGCCTATGCCGTACTTTTTTAGCTGTAATATATCCGTTGCTTTCAATAATTTTTTCAATAGCCTCTTGAAGAAAACGCCTGTCAAGATTAGCAAGTATGGTATCGGATGGTATGATTTCCTTCATCTTCTTATCAACTGATTTACAATTATGTTTTGTTGATTCCTTTACTGTTTGCGCCCATGATTTATAGAAAAGGTTATAGATTTCTTCAAATGTAATGCTTTCTACTTGTTTTGTGCTGAGTTTTTTATTTATCTTCTCTTGCAACAAGATAGCAGCTTGATTTCTTGCCTGGGGAGTTTTCTTCTCCATCGTGACTGAAACTTTTTTTAATTTCTCAGTATATGGATCTTTATATCGCTCAAAAAATTTGTATTTTCCGTTGGGAAGTTCTTCCATCCACATTGTATTTACCTCACTTTTTTGATAAAATGGGTATAGTAAAGAGGGCTTTTAATGCCTTTTACTATACTGGATATCCTCACACTCAGAGTCGCCAAACTTTGCGAGTGTGGGGATTTTTTTGAGTTGTTTCCAAAATGGAAACAGTTGGCAGCTCGTCAGATAATAAAATAAGGTGTACCTCTTAGAAGTACACCAGACGATTTTATCCTTGACGAACAAGGCTTTTTTACATTCTTAGTGTATTTCTTTTTTTAATTTCTGTCAAACGTCAACTTATTTTAACGACTTATGTTTACTAGAATATGAAAAGAAAAGTAGTCGTATCAAATACGGCTACCATCACGTTATGGATCTAAAATCCAAACCTAAACTTTATGGAGCTAAACTCCTGATAGCTGTATTGTAATATAATTTTCAAAAAATATCAATTTTGCACAATAGACCTATGGGATGAGGTTGCTATTGGCGAATATGGGGGTGTTTTTGTTTATTTCAAGTATTTATAACTCAAAAAGGGAAGTAACAATTAAGCTACTTCCCTGGAGCGCAAAGGCTCAAAGTTTAAAAATATGAGGGTAAACCTCTAAGTAACCTAATTATAGAGTAAACTTTTATAAATGTCAATTTTTTAAGTACAATTCTTTTAATTTTTCGTCAATTCTATCTAAAGTT
>NZ_VMLA01000113.1:0-6731 GCF_013276425.1 Streptococcus sp. 3874
TATGCAGCTACTAAATAGATTATTGGGCATGGAATGGAACAAAGGGTTCGTGAAGTTTGAAGAACTCAAAAATTACGCCAAAGCTCCATATACAACACCTAAACGAGATTAAAGAACAGCGAAATCCCTTGTGGCGCAAGGGGTTAGCTGCCCTTTTGTATTTTTTAAGTGATAAAGTCGGGATTATAGCACGCCAAGGTCAGAAAAAAACTATCTCGTGAAAAAAAGATCCGTTGGGGTCTTAATTCGCATTCTTGTTTCCAAGCTCATGAAAAAGAGGTCCCCCTGACCTCAACTCGCTCTTTCATTTCAAGGCTCGTGAAAAAAAGACCCAACCGGGTCTGAAAAAGAGGTCCACTGAACCTCAACTCGCTCTCTCATTTCAAGGCTCGTGAAAAAAAGACCCAACCGGGTCTTTTCTTTAATCTTCGTTTACGAAAGGCATCAAAGCCATTACGCGAGCGCGTTTGATAGCTGTTGTTACTTTACGTTGGTTTTTAGCTGAAGTTCCTGTTACACGACGAGGAAGGATTTTCCCACGTTCTGAAACGAAACGGCTAAGAAGCTCAGTATCTTTGTAATCAACATATTCAATTTTGTTTGCTGCGATGTAATCAACTTTTTTACGGCGTTTGAATCCGCCACGACGTTGTTGAGCCATGTTTTTTCTCCTTTATAATTTTAGTTGTCCATTAGAATGGTAAATCATCATCTGAAATATCCAATGGATTTGTTGTTCCAAATGGATTTTCATCACGTGAAAAGTCTGGTACTGAATTTGTAGGCGCTGAATAGTTTGCAGTTGGTGCAGAGTAAGCTCCACCTGTATGACCTTCACGCACACTACGGCTTTCTAACATTTGGAAATTCTCAGCCACGACCTCTGTCACGTAGATACGTTGTCCTTGCTGGTTATCGTAACTACGAGTCTGGATACGGCCTGTCACCCCGATAAGTGAGCCTTTTTTAGCCCAATTAGCAAGGTTCTCAGCCTGTTGACGCCACATAACGACATTGATAAAATCAGCCTCACGTTCGCCATTTTGACTCTTAAATGTACGGTTTACTGCAAGAGTAAAAGTCGCAACTGCTACATTTGATGGGGTATAACGCAACTCAGCGTCACGTGTCATACGCCCTACAAGTACAACATTGTTAATCATAGTTTACCTTCTTACGCGTCAATTTTGACGATCATGTGACGAAGAATGTCAGCGTTAATTTTTGAAAGACGGTCAAACTCTTTAAGAGCTGCATCGTCGTTTGCTTCAACGTTAACGATGTGGTAAAGTCCTTCACGGAAATCTTTGATTTCGTATGCAAGACGGCGTTTTTCCCAAGATTTTGATTCAACAACAGTTGCACCGTTGTCAGTCAAAATAGAGTCAAAACGTGCTACCAAAGCGTTTTTAGCTTCTTCTTCAATGTTTGGACGAATGATATAAAGAATTTCGTATTTAGCCATTGATATGTTCCTCCTTTTGGTCTAATGACCCCAAGACTTTGCAAGGGGTAAGTGAGGTTCGCTCACAATAAACTATTATACTAGAAAAAATTTTTTTACGCAAGTAAAAACTCTGATATGCGAAAAAACGCCACATGGGCGTTTTCCTATTCTTACGGTTTAATACGGTGCAACATACGTGGGAATGGAATGGCTTCACGGATATGTTTTGTTCCTGCTGCGAAGGTTACCATACGCTCGATACCGATACCAAATCCACCGTGTGGAACTGTACCGTATTTACGAAGGTCAAGGTAGAATTCATACTCTGTACGATCCATGCCAAGTTCATCCATCTTAGCGACAAGGGCATCGTAGTCTTCCTCACGCATAGACCCACCGATAATTTCTCCATAGCCTTCTGGAGCAAGCAAGTCTGCACAAAGCACGCGCTCTGGATTTCCAGGAACTGGTTTCATATAGAAGGCCTTGATGGCTGCTGGGTAGTTCATGACAAAAGTTGGCACACCAAAGTGGTTTGAAATCCAAGTTTCATGTGGTGAACCAAAGTCATCACCATGCTCAAGATGTTCGTAGTCAGCGTCTTCATCATTTTCATGCTCCTGCAAGAGGTCAATGGCTTGATCGTAAGTGATACGTTTGAATGGCTCTGCAATATAGCGTTTCAAGAGTTCTGTATCACGTTCCAAGGTTTCCAAGGCTTGAGGCGCACGGTTAAGAACACCTTGTAGAAGAGCTTTTACATAAGCTTCTTGCAAGTCAAGTGACTCATCGTGTGTCAAGTATGAGTACTCTGCGTCCATCATCCAGAACTCAGTCAAGTGACGGCGCGTTTTTGATTTTTCAGCACGGAATACTGGACCAAAGTCAAAGACACGACCAAGAGCCATAGCGCCTGCTTCTAGGTAAAGCTGACCTGATTGGCTCAAGTAGGCTGGCGTTCCAAAGTAATCTGTTTCAAAGAGTTCTGTTGAATCTTCTGCCGCATTTCCTGAAAGAATTGGGCTATCAAATTTCATGAAACCGTTCTTGTCAAAGAACTCATATGTTGCATAGATGATAGCGTTACGGATTTGCATCACCGCTACTTGCTTACGAGAGCGAAGCCACAAGTGACGGTTGTCCATCAAGAAGTCTGTACCATGTTCTTTTGGTGTGATTGGGTAGTCTTGAGATTCACCGATCACTTCGATGTCTGTGATGTCCAACTCATAGCCAAATTTAGAACGTTCGTCCTCTTTGACAATACCTGTCACATAGACAGACGTTTCTTGGCTCAAGCGTTTGATAACATCAAACTTCTCAAGTCCTACTTCTTCACCAAATTTTTCGACAAAGTTTGGTTTAAAGGCTACACCTTGAAAGAAGGCTGTTCCATCACGCAATTGCAAGAAGGCGATTTTCCCTTTTCCTGATTTGTTGGCAACCCAAGCGCCAATCGTCACTTCCTGACCAACATAGTCTTTTACATCAATAATCGTTACACGTTTTGTCATTATTTTTCCTTTTTCTTTTTTATTCTTTATGGCAAACCACTTCTATATTGTTCCCATCTGGGTCAATCACAAAAGCAGCGTAGTAAATCGGATGCTCACTGCGATAACCAGGAGCCCCATTGTCTCGCCCACCTGCCTCTAAACCAGCCTCATAACAAGCCTGAACTTCTTCCTTATTTTCTGCTAAAAAAGCAAAGTGAATAGGATCTTGTGTCCCCTGAGCCAGCCAAAAATCACCACCAGGATGAGGGCTGTTCGGGGCAAGAAAACTGATTAGAGAACTAGTCTTAAAAGCCAATTTATAGCCCAAAGGAGCGAGAAAACTCTTATAAAATCCTTCTGAAATTTGTAAATCCTTTACCTTAATCTCAAAATGATCAATCATTCTCACTACCCATAAATGCTTTCAAGCGTTTAACTGCTTCTTTAAGCGTGTCTAGGTCTGTCGCATAGCTGAGGCGGACATTTTCTGGTGCTCCGAATCCTGCTCCTGTTACCAAGGCCACTTCGGCTTCTTCTAGGATAGCGGTTGTAAAATCTGTCACATCTGTATAGCCTTTCATCTCCATAGCTTTTTTGACATTTGGGAAGAGATAGAAAGCTCCTTGCGGTTTGAGCACTTCAAATCCTGGCACCTCAGCAAGAAGGGGATAGATGGTATTGAGACGTTCCTCAAAAGCCTGACGCATGCTTTCTACAGTATCTTGCTCACCTGATAGAGCCTCAACTGCTGCATACTGGGCTACTGCTGACGGATTCGAAGTTGTTTGACCTGCAATCTTGGACATGGCAGCAATAATGTTTGCTTCTCCAACGGCATAGCCAATCCGCCAACCTGTCATGGCATAGATTTTAGACACACCATTGATGACCACTGTTTGCTTGCGAATTGCCTCAGATAGGCTAGAAATCGGTGTGAACTCATGACCATTATAGACCAAGCGCCCATAGATATCATCTGCTAGAATGAGAATATCCTTTTCTACAGCCCAGTTTCCGATTGCCAAGAGTTCCTCACGGGTGTAAATCATACCTGTCGGATTGGATGGCGAATTCAGCACCAAAACCTTGGTCTTGTCTGTGCGAGCTGCTTCTAACTGCTCTACGGTCACCTTAAAGTGATTATCTTCCTTAGCAGGAACAAAGACTGGCACACCTTCTGCCATCTTGACCTGGTCTCCATAGCTTACCCAGTAGGGGGTTGGGATGATAACTTCATCACCTGGATTGACCACAGCCATAAAGAAGGTATAGAGAGAATATTTGGCTCCAGCAGCGACTGTCACTTGATTTGGCGCTACAGAATAGCCGTAAAAGCGTTCAAAGTAAGTATTGACCGCTGCCTTGAGCTCTGGCAGGCCTGAGGTTACTGTATAAAAAGAAGCACGCCCATCTCGAATCGATGCAATGGCGGCATCTTGGATATTTTTTGGAGTAGTGAAATCTGGCTCACCCAAGGTTAGAGACAGGATATCTCTTCCCTCAGACTTGAGTGCTTTGGCACGAGCTCCAGCAGCCAAGGTCACACTTTCTTCCATTTCTAAAACACGGTTGGATAGTTTCATAGGCCCTCCTTATTGACCAATACTCCTGTTTCAAAATCTACTAGATAAAAATCAGAGCCTGACTTGACTTCCCAGATTGGTTTGTCTTGATAACGGCCAAAGGTAATCTTGTCAATCTCGCCAGCTCCTTTTTCCTTCGAAACAGCTTCTGCTTTTTCTTGTGAAACACCTTGATTTAGCTGATAAACGTAAATCTTGTGGTCATCTTTTCCAATCAGGACAGCAAGTGCTTCTTGTTTTTTATTACGGCCAAGAACGCTATAATAGGATTCCAAGCCATTGTATAAGTCAACCTGATCAGCCTGCTCTAATCCTGCATACTGCTGAGCTAATTTTTCTCCTTCACTTTTAGCTGTTTGATAAGGTTTCATACTCAGAAACACTAGATACAGAAAGGAAGCACTGATAACCACAAACAAAATCGTCATCCCTAGACCATACTGCCACAGTAGATTATTTTTTACTTTGTTTTGTCTTTTTTTCACTCGTCTATTTTACCATCTATTGGGCTTTATTACAAGTGAATGCAAGAACAATCGCACTTTATTTCTTCCTTCAAACAAAACCGATTTTGAAAGTGAAACAGTTCTTACTTTTTCAGTCACAAATGACTAGAGTTTCCGAAATTTTACAATTTTCAAATAAACTCTGAGCAAATTTCTTGCAAGTTGTTTTGCTTTGTTGTAATATATTTTATAACAACGAGAAAATTCTCGTAAATTTAAGAAAAAGGAGACACATCATGTCTAAAAAAGTATTATTTATCGTCGGATCACTACGCCAAGGTTCTTTCAACCACCAAATGGCCCTCGAAGCTGAGAAAGCACTTGCTGGTAAAGCAGAAGTTAGCTATCTTGATTATTCAGCTATCCCTCTCTTCAGCCAAGATTTGGAAGTTCCAACTCATCCAGCTGTATCTGCTGCTCGTGAAGCAGTTCTCGTTGCGGATGCTATCTGGATTTTCTCTCCAGTCTACAACTTCTCTATCCCTGGTACAGTGAAAAACTTGCTTGACTGGCTATCTCGTGCCCTTGACTTGTCTGATACACGTGGCGTTTCTGCCCTTCAAGACAAGTTTGTCACAGTATCATCTGTAGCCAATGCAGGGCACGATCAACTTTTCGCTATCTACAAAGACCTCTTGCCATTTATCCGTACACAAGGCGTTGGTGATTTCACTGCTGCACGTGTTAATGACTCTGCTTGGGCAGACGGAAAATTGGTTCTTGAAGAAACAGTCCTAAGCTCACTTGAAAAACAAGCGGAAGACTTGGTCAATGCTATCAAGTAACTAATATAATAAAAGCGAACAAGACTACTTTTCTGACACTCAGAAGACTAGCTTGTTCGCTTTTTTTCATTTATAAACTAAAATAGCTGATGATACATATTGCCAAATACAAAATATCTGATTTCTATACTTCCTTAACAAAAACCAATTCCTGTGGCTGGGACAGATCTTCTCGGTAGGTAAATCCTGCAAAGCTTAAGCGACGAGCTTCCTCCACCGTCTGTACTTGATTTTCTATCAGGGCTGTCAGGAAGGCACCACGCGCTTTCTTGGAAATGGTTGAGTGAATTTTCAGCTGACCGCCTCTATCCTCCATAAATTTGAAGATCACCATTTTTTCTCTGATTTCCTTAGAAAATACCGTCTCAAACTCGGACGACAAGAGGGAGAAAATCACTTCTTCCTGCTTCACAGCTTCATCATAGGCTGCCTTCCAATGACTCTTTAAAGTCTTACCAGCGACTTTTAACTTCATCAAAAAGTCCAAACGGTGAGGGGCCATAGATGACAAGGCTGGAACGACACCGTACAAAGCCGAAGTAATAAAGACATGATTTTCAAGATAGGCTTGTTCCGCCTCGGTCAACTTATCTCGCTTGATATGGCGGTACATAAGCCCATCAAAAAGTTTCAGAGCTGGGTAGTGTTGAGCAGTTTGCCTTTTCAAAGCTTGGATATTTTGACATTCTTCCGCAGCCTTCTCGGCTGATACCTTATAAAAACTCTCCAATTGACTAGCAGAATAGAGGGCCAAGGCATCCAGCACGGCCTGACTTTCTGGTATTAAAGGTGTTGCCTCGATACTCGGCAAGTCTGTGTTCATTTCTTTTGCTGTAGGGATTAAAATTTTCATATTGATAGTGTAGCATATTTTTTAGCCACAACCAAGAAATTCATCTGATACTCAATGAAAA
>NZ_VMLA01000114.1:0-17469 GCF_013276425.1 Streptococcus sp. 3874
ACCTTGAGTAAGCGCTTTAAAGAAGAGGGGACTTATAACAAAGTACGTTTGATGTACCAAGATGAAGCTGGTTTCGGAAGAATCAGTAAGATGAGTTCTTGTTGGGCTCCTCAAGGAATCCGACCTAGCATTCCTAGTCATTATATGCGAGAATATCGCTATTGTTATGGGGCAGTAGATGCTCAGACAGGAGATTCCTTTTTCCTCATTGCTGGAGGATGCAATACTGAGTGGACCAATGAATTTCTACGGCAAGTCTCACAAGCTTATCCAGATGACTATATTTTACTTGTCATGGATAATGCTATATGGCATAAATCAAGTACCTTAGAGATTCCAAGTAATATTGAGTTAGCTTTTATCCCACCTTATACTCCAGAAATGAACCCTATTGAACAAGTATGGAAAGAAATTCGAAAACGAGGTTTCAAAAATAAGGCTTTCCAAACATTGGAAGCCGTCATTGATAAGCTTCAAGAAGTTATTCAAGGACTGGAAAAAAGCGTTTTAAAGTCCACTGTCAGCAGACAATGAATAAGGTTGCTTTTTGAAAATGATTGAGTATCATAATGCCCATTCTCCAAGCGAAGATTTATAGCTTCAGGCCGCTGTTCGATGGATTGACCAGCAGGTTTAAAGTTGGTGCTAGCCTGTTTCTTATCAAGCGAAAATTTTTGGTTATGATAGTGGAGAATCTTTTCCTTTAGTTCCTTGGTCAAGCTTGATTTCTTGACCGAGCGCTTGCGATTGTTTTCATAAGACTGTTGAGCATAGTCGGCAGAATAAACCTCTTTGAAGCACCCTTTTCCAAGACATTGTCGGACTGTCCCACGCTTGATTTCAGTGTGGATAGTTTGA
Organism: Streptococcus sp. 3874; assembly: GCF_013276425.1. Lineage (NCBI taxonomy): Bacteria > Bacillati > Bacillota > Bacilli > Lactobacillales > Streptococcaceae > Streptococcus > Streptococcus sp. 3874. Next base: position 859 of record NZ_VMLA01000114.1, read on the forward strand.
GGAACTTTTCCAAGCAGAAAGGCAATTTCTCTATTTGATTTCCCTTCTTTTTTCCATCTTTCGATTAAGCGGCGGCTATCGATTGTCAAATGTTTACCTTTTGTAGTATAATTTTCTTGCATCTCTGTGCCTTTCTTGTGTTTGTGGTTGAACAACAAGTATAACACAGAGGTGTTTTCTTATGCCTAGAAGAGCTTTCATTTTAATGTGATAATCGGACAAGGAGACTACTATTTCTTCAAAAAATATGTCAAAAATACTTGACACTTTATATTTAAAAGAATATAATATAGTCAAATATATACGACATAAATCAGAAAGGAGACCAGATGAATCGTGTGAAAGAATTTCGCAAGGAACTGGGCATTTCCCAGCTAGAACTAGCCAAGGATATCGGTGTCTCGAGACAGACCATCAATATGATTGAAAACGACAAGTACAATCCAACCTTGGAACTCTGTCTCAATCTCGCCCGCAGCCTCCAAACTGACCTCAACAGTCTCTTTTGGTAGGATAATTTTTAAAAAAGGAGCAAACTTATGAAAAAAGAAACCTTCACGGAAAAACTGATCAAACGCATTTATGGCATTTCAGGACCACTTGATGAACACAAACGACGCGAGGCTGATCGTATCGGCAATCAAGTCTTTATCATCCTCTTTTATCTGATGACATTTGGAAATCTCATCCCCTTTGTCCTCGCTTATAAATACCCACAAATTGTCGCTATCGGCTATCCTCTTGTGGTATTCGGCATTTCGATGATTTCTGCTCTCTATGTGCTCTCCCAAACCAAAAAAACAGGGATTACAGCTATTGATCCAGATATGCTGAGCGAGAAAGAAAGCAAGCAACTACACTACCCTGGTATGAAAGCAGGTCTACTCTATGGATTAATGAGTTTTTTTTCAACCCCTCTTCTCCATATACTGCTAGGTGAGAGTCAGGACTATCTTCAGTCTCTTCTCACTTTTAAAAATATTTTTTCAAGTATTCTCCAATCTTTCTTCTTCGGAGTGATTATACAAATTATCATCTCCCGTCGCATTGCAAAAGCCAAGAAAAATCAGGATAATGATTAGGAGGAAACTCATGAAAAAAGAACAGAAACAGTTACGTTATCCTGGTCTGAAAGCAGGTTCGATTTATGGAACAGTGATATTTTTTATAATTCCACTCATTGATACCCTAACAAGTGAAAATCCAAATTTTATCAGTTCTCTTCTAAATACAAAACATATTTTTAAAACTATACTGGGAGCTTTCTTTTTCGGAGTGATGATACATATTGTCGACTCACTTCGTATTGCAAGAGCTAAAAAAGACCAGGATTAGGAGGTGCCTTATGAAATCACTAGTAACTTTACTTACCTATCATCTTTTGTTCAGTTCCCTGCTCATCTTCATCATCGTTTCAGGGAACTTGCCAATCAGCGAGATATTCCTCGGGCTAGTCTTTATTCCAGCACTTAACAAAGGGCTAACTTATCTAAAGATTGACTCCCAAAAAACACGCATACTCAACTTAGCACTGTACTTTATGATTCTATCTTTACCACAACTGATGCTCATCTCAAGCGGTTGGAAATATTATTTACTGCTGACTATCGCTAGCCTTTCTTCTATCACTTATCTTTATTATCTCTATCAATTCGTAAAAGAAAGTCAGTAAAACCACTCATCTAGGAGATTACTAACATGAAAAAAGAAGACTTCACCACTCGCCTACTTCGAAATCTCTTTCATATCCAAGGCCCTTTTGATGAATGCCGGCAAGAGATTATCTACAAAGCCTGTGCCCGTTCCATGGTCCAAATCGTTTATTCTTCCTTCTTTCTCTTCTTGTTTTATCTGTTATTTGGACGCTTCATAGAAGCCGTTCGCTATGCCATGCCCTACGTTTACTCTGGACTCATTTTTTTCATTACTTTAAAAACTCAAAGAGTCGTCAAAGAACTCCAGCTGGAAAAAGATGACAAGTCAGAAATTATCCTCAAAACCTACAGCAAAGGCCAAATCAAATTCCGAAGCTGGATTGTGTTTATCGGTATTCAGATTGGCCTCTTTACCCTACTCATCTTTCATAAAGTCTTCGTTCAGCAGATGTCCTTTTCAGATTTTGGGAAGTTGCTCGTGCAATTCGATAAAAGTGTTCCTTTCCTAATGTATGGCCTGATTATCGGTAGCATTTTTGGAACCCTGACCTACGGATTTCTATCACTACAGGAGGAAAAAACTCCTAAAAATACCAATCAGAAGGAGAAAAGCAAGCAATGACTTCACTATACGATTTTTCAGTCTTGAACCAAGACAATCAAGAAACTCCACTAGATGCCTATCGTGGGAAAGTTCTCTTGGTTGTCAACACTGCTACTGGATGTGGTTTAACGCCCCAGTACCAGGGACTTCAAGAACTCTATGACCGCTATCAAGAACAAGGTTTTGAAATCTTAGACTTCCCTTGTAATCAGTTTATGGGACAAGCACCCGGCAGCTCAGAGGAAATCAACAGCTTCTGTAGCCTAAACTATCAAACCACCTTCCCACGTTTTGCCAAGATTAAGGTCAACGGCAAGGAGACAGACCCTCTCTATGTTTGGTTAACAGACCAAAAATCTGGCCCACTAGGAAAACGAATCGAATGGAATTTCGCTAAGTTTCTCATCGGTCGTGATGGGCAGGTCTTGGAGCGCTTCTCTTCAAAAACAGACCCCAAACAAATTGAAGAGGCGATACAAAAATTACTATAATTCACAATCTCACTATGATTAGGTTTCTTTTAGCCTGATGAATAGTGAGATTTTTTGATTGGCTTTGACTTAAATAGAAAAACACTCCATGATATGAAACATGAAGTGTTGTAAAGTCTATGTTGTAGGTGCTTATTTCACATTTTCAATGTGACCAATGATAACAAATACCATACCGAAGCTTCATATACACTAAACAAATGACTTTCTAATTATTTCAATTAGTTTTCGCTAGTAAATATCATTTCCAACAAACGCCCTCTCAATTCCTCGTCCTGACGATGCAAGATATTCATTAAGTCATGAGAATTTTTGGCATTGATGAATTGATTTAACAATCTATCTTTTAATTCATATGGAAGAGAAGCCGTCTTTAGTAGTCTAAAAACTTCGTCATTTAGGGATGTCCTTTTATTATCTTTCCATTCAAATCTAGCTGTATCATTCTTATTTGGCAATTCAATGATAGACACATTCGTTCCTTTAAAATGAATTCTATGTTTTCTATTGTTTGGAACGATACTAGAATCTCCTTGTAATGTTAACTCTACCATCCCCATTTCCCAATCGATTGATAATCTTGTTTTATATCTTTGACCATTTTGATCTTCAATCATTTCAAAAGAATGTTGTTTGCCTGGGAATACATACCAATCTACAACTTCAGGTAAATCAACACCCATATCTATCTCAGAACCAACCAAGGGAATGATTGCACCACTTTTTGCAAACACAGGTATAGTCGAAATGTCTCTATAAACACTCAACTTCACACCACCTGTATATTTTTTCTCTGAAAAGAAGTCATACCATTCACCTTCAGGGAACCATACATCCACTTTTGCAGATTGGAATGTCAAATCCATCTTTTCTACAATGGGAGCCACCATCAGTTCTGTTCCAAAAAAGTATTGGTTTGGAACATTATAGCTCTCATCATTCTCTGGGTAGAAATAATAGATTGGACTGATTAATGGGGCACCTTCCTCATGTGTCTTTACATTCATGGTATATAGATATGGAATCATCTGATGTCTCAAACGAAGGTATTTCTTCATAATCTTAGATGTTGTTTCTGAAAAAAACCAAGGTTCTTTACTATTAAAGGGACTTCTAGAACTATGTAAGCGAGTTATCGGACTAAAAACGCCAAACTGTAGCCATCTAGTTTGTAGCTCCTCGTCATAATCCCCCAGCATGTGCCCACCGATATCATGGCTCCACCAACTATAACCGATATTTGATGCTGTCGCTGTAAAATAAGGTTGAAATCTTAAGGAATTCCAACTAATAATGGTATCTCCTGAAAAACCAACAGGGTAGCGGTGACTACCAGGACCTGCATACCTTGATAAAATCAAGCCACCTTCTGCATTTTTACAACTATCCTGATAATGATAATGGTTTAAAAGCCACAGTGGATCCAACATACCTTGTGTCCCTTGTTGCCAGTCAATCCACCAAAAATCTACTCCCTGCTTTTCTAGCTCATAATGAACATCTTTAAAGTAAGCTTCCCTAAAAGAGGGATTAAAAAAATCAAAAATAGCAGGTTCTTCTAGTTCTACATTTAACCCCAATCGTTTTGCGACTTGAGGATAAGCTTCTTCATAAGCCCGTATACCATCAGCAGGATGGACATTTAAGGAGAGTTTTAACTTCCTATCATGAAGTTGTTGCAATAACTGTTCTGGATTAGGTATTAAGTTTCTATTCCAACTATATCCTGTCCAGCCACTTCCAAAACGAGCTGGAATGTCAGTGATATGCCAATCCATATCTAACACACCGATAGATAATGGAATGTTCTCTGTTTTAAATCTGTCTATTAAATCCAAGTATTCATCCGACGTATAAGGCCAATACCTACTCCACCAATTGCCTAAAGCATATCTTGGCAACAAGGGTGTTGAACCAGTCAAATGGTAAAAGTCTCTGATTGCTCCTCTATAATCATGCCCATAGGCAAAGAAATAGAGGTCAATTTGATTTTCTCTCTCAATATAACCAGACTGTTCATCCCAAATAAATCCTTGAGAATCATCCAATAAGGCTATACCATTTCGGCTAATAATTCCATCTTCTAACGAGATTGCTCCATCTGCCTCATCCAGAGTCCGAGCTGTTCCTTTTAACGTTTCAATAGATTCACCAAAATACCAGCGACTACCATATACGGCAAAATTTCCTTTTAATTCTATAAATAAATTTTCGGCGTTAAATTCTCCTTTATTAAAGTGCAGATGAAAATAGTCCGTCATAATATCTAGTACGTTTGATGTCTCGATATAATCTAACGAAACTTGGCCAAAATCTCTATTGTAGATAAGTTGTGTCGTTCTATCCTCAAAATTTCCAGTTTGAGAGTATTCTAGCCTCACTAACTTGTCTGTTAATACAGAGATTCGATAAAACTCTCCCTTAAAAATTTTCAATTTGTTGTCCTCCTTTTATGGTAGCATAAAAACAGAACGCACCATTTTTGATGCGTTTCTCGTTATTCTGAATGCAATGTTCTATCTATGACAAATAATACTCAATTGAAAAAATGTAGTGGACAAAATATCTTTTAACAAATCAAGATGTTAAAGAGTTATTCCTTTTCAACTTTTCTAAGCTTATGCAGTTGTAAAACAAACTACTTTTAAACTATTAACTATCTATCAGTAGCAACTCATAACTTGAAAAGAATTTTTTCAAATAACTTCGTTAATTTAGTTTTGTCTCCATAAACTGTACCATCCATATACAGGTGATAAATCTCATCATCATCACCGATTGATATTTCACATTCATAACCTTTCATTAAAGCTAAAGAGCGAATAACCTCCCTCTGCGTTCTACCGTTTCCCTCACGGAATGAATGAAAATAATTGAGATTATCTAAAATTTCGACCAATAACTGAATGACTTCTTTTCTACTATTAGCATTGTCATGAAATCTATCTATCAAATTATTAAGGTAAGTGAGTGCTGTATCGAAAGACTGAATCGGCATAAAAGCATTACCACTTTTTGAAATATTGACTTTTCTAAATTCACCTGCCCAATGATACATATCTTCAAACAAAAATTGATGAATTTTCAATATATCTTCTACACTATAAACTGGGGTAGGATTGATAAATAATTTCAAACTCTTACTAGCAACCATACGATATTCAAGATCGCGTGCTTTTTGCTCATCTCGTTCTTCCTGCTTATTTCTTAGAACTGAAGAATCTGGATAGGTATATAAATTATTCGGATCAATATAGTCATAAGAATCATAACATTTACGCTTCATTAAGCCATCCCCAGAGCAAGAGCTTCATCTCGTAATTTTTCAACATCACTAACCGTAGGTCGCCATCCTTCAATCATATTTGTACTTAAAGCATACCAAACACTCTTAAAAATGGAGCGGTTTTCAAAAGCTACTCCCATGATTGTCATCTTTTCTTTATCTATATCTAAGGACATATACTACCTCCTATAGTTACATTATACCATGTTTCTCTGTCGCTTTTAAATATTTTATTTTGTCTGTAATATCTAAATTTCAGCACATTTAGCCTATTTTATAAACTTCAAACTCAAAGATGAAAACGCGTTCTTTTTCCTTATTGTTAAGGAAAGAAGTAATTTTAAATTGAAATAGAACAATATCTTCTTGTATTCTCGTAATGATATCTATACGATTTTCAATACTTTCAAACTACAAAAACTCTCACAATAATTCTAATTCCCTATGTCTATAAACGACTTATCACTTTCTGTTATCCCAGAATCATCTTCTATATAACGTTCAACTTGCATCTGCAAGTGATATTTTCTTCTTAAATCTAAGATATTCTGCATTGTCTTTGATTGATGATGTTCATCTAAAACTTCTTGATTTGTCCACTGATCAATAAGGAGAATAGTTCCCTCTTTTTCAATTGGTAAAAAATATTCGTATTTCAAGTTACCTTTTTGATTTCTAATTTCTTCAACAAGGCCACTATCAAGCATTTCTCTTGCAAACTTTATTGCACTATCTCCATCACCCTTATAATATACATGAATAGTCAATGTCATCTCATATCCTCCAAAATCATCCTTCAAATTTTTAAAAACAAGTTTAGATGAGGATCTAAACTTGTTTTTTATGAATCAATCATATAAAGTTTCGCCATTACTTTCAATCACTTCTTTATACCAATAAAATGATTTTTTCTTATAGCGATTTAATGTTCCAGATCCATCATCATTTCTATCTACGTAAATAAATCCATAACGCTTACTCATCTGGGCTGTTGAAGCTGATACTAAATCAATACATCCCCATGTAGTATAACCTAACAATTCTACTCCATCCTCAATGGCTTCACCTACTTGTTGTAGATGTTTTTTGAGATAATCGATTCTATAGTCATCATCAACAGTAGGTCCATCCGCACCTTCAATTAGAACGTCTTTAGCACCCAAACCATTTTCAACAATAAACAACGGCAACTGATAACGATCATAAAGATTATTCAGCACTATACGTAAACCAATAGGGTCAACTTGCCAACCCCATTCTGAACTTTCCAAATAAGGATTAGCAATTCCTCCCAATAAATTTCCAATGCTTGATTGATAATTTTCAGGATCATTTGCTTGAACCGAACTCATATAATAAGAGAAAGAAATAAAATCCACAGTATTTTCAGCTAATAACTCCTTATCCCCTGATTCAAATTTGATATTGATATCATTTTCTTTAAAGAATCTTTGAATATATGATGGATATTTACCGCGAGCATGAATATCTGAAAATAGATAATTCTGATTCTCAAATTCACGCGCAGCCAGCACATCTTCTGGCTTCGGTGTCATAGGATATGTTGGCATAGCCAAAACCATGCATCCAATTTTAAATTCTGGATTGATTTCATGTCCAACTTTCGTTGCCAAAGCGGATGCAACTAACTCATGATGAACCGCTTGATAAAGATCTTGTTTAGATAATTTCTCGACTGGAGTTGCAATACCACCACTTATAAAAGGAACATGTAAAACGGAGTTGATTTCGTTAAAAGTCAACCAATATTTGACTTTATTTTTATATCGATTGAAAACAGTTCTTACATAGCGCTCATAAAAACCAATCAAATCACGATTAACCCATCCATTATATTTTTTAGCCAAGTGAAGTGGAGTTTCATAATGTGATAATGTTACTAAAGGTTCTATTCCATATTTAGCTAGTTCGTCAAAAAGATTATCATAAAACTGTAAACCTTCTTCGTTTGGTTCCAATTCGTCACCATTTGGAAAAATACGAGACCATGCAATCGATGTTCTAAATACCTTAAAGCCCATTTCTGCAAATAAAGCAACATCTTCTTTATAACGGTGATAAAAATCAATTCCTTCCAATTTGAGATTATCTTCTGTAGGCAGTTCTGTAATGAATGGATTTAGATCATTATCACTTACTGGAACTCCGCCCCTAGGTGTCACATCCTGAACCGATAAACCTTTATCACCTACATTATAAGCACCTTCATATTGGTTAGCTGCTGTAGCTCCACCCCATAAAAATTCTTTAGGAAATTTACTCATTTATTTTCTCCTTTGTTTTTTTCTATACTTATATTATAATTAAATAAAAATGACAAATCTTGCACAATAATAGTAAAAAACGATACTATCCTATTAAGAGGAAACCTATGATTGATCTTGGACAACTACATAAAAACACGCCTTATAAAAATGAATTAATTCCCTATTCTCTTACCCGGACTATTATGGAAGATGGTCTACCTGATATTCTTTTTCACTGGCATACAGATATGGAAATCATATATGTACACGAAGGACAAGCAAGATTCCATATAGATACAGACTATTTTAACAGTGAGAAAGGAGATATTATTTTAATTCGTCCTAATGCCTTACATTCTATACATCCAATTGAGAATACCTATCACTATATGGATGCAATCAACTTTCAATTAGACTTAATTGGTTATTCTACAAAAGATTTTGCAGCAATTCATTACTTACACCCCCTATATAATGGACAACTAGACTTTAAACGTGTGATTAAACCCAATCAACCTGGTTATACAGAAATTCGACAAACACTAATTAATTCAATGGAAATAGGATACTATAGGAAGACATTTTTTGAACTAGAATTAAAAAGTGAGCTACTAAAACTGCTTCATCTTCTCTTTCAATATAATTACGTTTATTCAAGTAAACAATCAATAGATGGTTATCGTAGAGAAGAAAAAATTAGAAAAATTATTGATTATATAAGCGAACACTATCAGGAAGATTTATCAATTAATCTTCTAGCAGAACTATGTGGCTATAGTCCAACACATTTTATGAATTTCTTTAAAAAAAATTTAGGAGTTAGTTGTATGGACTATCTTATCCACTATCGTTTACGTAAAGCTACTGAACTTCTTCAACACTCAACTCTATCAGTTCTAGAAATTTCCTCAGAGGTAGGTTTTAAACACTTATCAAATTTTAATCGACAATTCAAAAAAATTTACAAAACAACACCCCGAAAATATAGAGGTGAAATAGATAAATAGATATTTTACCTTAGAAAAGTATTACAATTGGCTAGAATAGCAGTAGAAACATTTTTTATCATACTGTAAAATCAAACTAAAAAATGGAGTAGAAATATGAAAAAAATTATCTTCCTTGATGTTGACGGAACAATTGTTGACTACGATAATCACATACCCGATTCAGCTAAAATAGCTATCCAACAATCACGAAAAAATGGACACTTAGTATTCCTTTGCACTGGACGAAGTAAAGCTGAGATGCCAAACAAAATTTTAGATATTGGCTTCGATGGTATCATTGGAGGAAATGGTTCCTACATAGAGTACAAAAATCAAGTTCTCATGCATCAACTGATTCCGTATGAGACTGCCAAACAAGTTGTTGATTGGCTTGAATCAAGAGGATTAGAGTTCTATATTGAAAGTAATAACGGATTATTTGCGAGCCGTAATTTTCGTGATGCTGCAAGACAGATACTCCGCATCTATGCCTTAGGTAAAGGAGCTAGTGAAGACCAAATTTTAAACATGGAGCCAGAAGATGCGCTACATGGATTAGTTTATGGTGGAGAACTGTACCGAGACGATCTTAATAAAATTAGTTTTATTCTCAATTCCTACCAAGATCACTTAGATTCTAAAAAAGTTTTCCCACACCTAAAAGCTGGTACTTGGGGAGGTAGAGGAGAATCAGCTCTATTTGGTGAATTAGGGGTAAAGGATATTAATAAAGCACATGCTGTTAACATCATTCTTAAGCATTTAGGAGCGAATCATACTGATACAATTGCTTTTGGTGATGCTAAAGTTGATATTCCAATGCTCGAAGCCTGCCATATTGGTGTGGCTATGGGTAATGGCGGTCCTGAAATACTAGCTATGGCTGATATTATAACAGATGATGTTCGACAAGATGGACTTTATAATGCCTTTAGAAAACTTAATTTACTGTAGGATATTAAGATGAAAAAACTCTTTATTTAATGCGTCATGGACACACTCTTTTCAACAAACGTCATCTTATACAAGGTTGGTGTGATTCTCCGCTAACAGACTTTGGAATTTACCAAGCTCAAGTAGCAAGTGAATATTTCAAAAAACATGGAATTATCTTTGACAGTGCTTTTAGTTCAAAATCTGAGCGCGCGTGCGATACTTTGGAAATTGTAACTGATGGAAAAATACCTTATACACGAATTAAAGGTCTCAAAGAATGGAATTTTGGTATTTTTGAAGGAGAAAGCGAAAATCTAAATCCCTCTATCCCTTATAACGATTTCTTCGTCTATTATGGTGGAGAATCTCAATTAGATTTACAAGAGCGCATAAATAACACTATTTGTTCACTTATGAAGGAAGATACAGGAAACTCTATTCTTATTGTGTCCCATGGAGCAGCTATTCGAAATTTTGCCAGAGTCTGGGAAAAGTAAGAACAAACAACTATTCAAAATAGAATGACAAATTGTTGAATTCTCAAGTTCACATACTCTAACGATATTTTTTATTTAGAAGAAGTTATCAATCATGATTTTAGCAATTGGAATAATAATTCTAATCAATAAAAATTAGATAAATTAATTTATTAGAACCGTTAGTTTTAACAATTATCATCTGCAATAACAAAAAGCCATGGAAATTTAAAAATCTCCATGACTTTTTTATTTCTTTCGAATACGAGAGAGATGGATCGTTAAATATAACTGCTCATCATCAGAAATAGAATACTGTCTAGTTTTTTCTAGATGTAAGGCAATCTTTTTAGTTGTTTCATATGCAATAGGATACTTCTTACACATTAGCTCAAACATTAAAGAATCATCCAATTCTTCTTGGTTTGTATTTGTTAATACACGCTCACAAAAAAATTTTAAATGAGTGATAAATCGTTGAACATAAATATCATCTTGTTCCAATGGAATTTCCAAACTATATTTCACGATAGTCATAATCTCTTCCATTAACTGTGTTAAATCTCGAGCGTTTGAATTCTTATAATTTAACTCACTATTTACCAATGTTAGCGCCATGAACCCAGCTTCATCATCAGGCAATTCTTGACCCAAATAAGAACTCAAAAGCTCATTAGCATATAGTCCCGCCTCATACTCCTTAGGAAAAAAGCGTTTAATATCCCACATGAGAAAATTCTTCATAAAAAATCCAGCACGAATTCTTTGTTCAACTCCATACATATGATCTGCCAATGATAGAAAAGCTGTATCTTTAATAGCATTATCTAATGTACATTTAGCAAAAGATATAGCTTTATCTGCAACCTCTAATAATTCAGCAGGAATTTCAAAAAAAATTTCTCTGTGATTTTGAGACAAAATATAACGTTTATCTATCTTATTTTCATCAAGCTCGTCATCAACTTTCTTACCAAATGCTAAACCTCTTCCCATTACAATGATTTCCTGATCCTTCATTTCAGATAGGACTACATTATTATTAAATATTTTTTTAATTTTCATGACTTCACCCAATTATTAGTATCTATAGTATAACACAAAAATGAGGTATGGAAGTTGAATCGTCTCCCATACCTCCATTTAGACTATCTAATTTCTAGCAAGTTTTGATCTAAGTTGACTTTACCGCTTGCAATTGTGTTTACACTATGATAGTTACTAGTATTTGTAATTATGATTGGTGTTGTGACTGAATAGCCTGCTGATTTGATTGACTCAATATCAAAACTCAACAATAATTGACCCTTTTTAACTCTATTACCCTGAACTACATGAGCTTTAAAGCCAGATCCATCTAACTCAACTGTATCCATACCAACATGAATCAGTAATTCGGCACCATCATCTGTTGCAAGACCAATAGCATGGTTTGTAGGGAAGAGAAGACGAATTGTTCCATCTGCTGGTGCAACAACTTCCCCAATAGTTGGTTCAATAGCCACTCCTTGTCCCATCGCTCCACTAGAAAAAACTGGATCTGGTGTTTCTGAAAGTGGAATAATATTTCCTACAATTGGACTTGAAATTACTTGATTCCCCACTTCTACTTTATCGTTTTTAGTTTCTTCAGTGACTGCTTTCTTCTGATTTTTTTCAAAAAGTGTTGGGACTGGTAAGAACATTTGAATTGCAAATGAGAGGATAATAGCAATTGCTGTGCCAACTAAAGCTACATATAAACTTCCAAAATTACCATCCGGACTAACAAGAGATGGGTAAAGGAAAATTCCCAAAGCACCTACTGAATACATAGTTACGTTGAACATGCCAACAAATCCACCAACAATACCAGACACGACACAACTGATAATAAATGGCGTACGCATTGGAAGCGTTACACCATAAATAGCTGGTTCAGTAACACCAAAGATTGAAGAAATCAAAGCTGGAGTAGAAATTGCTTTTACCTTGCTTTCTTTCGTTTTAAGAATAATTGCTGCAAGGACACCTGTTTGTGTAAAACATGGTAACAAAGCGCCTGCTAGAATGACTCCTGAACCAGTCTGAGTGAGTTCAAGTATTGCCAACGGCACAAGGCCCCAATGAAGTCCAAACATAACCATCACTTGCCATAAAGTACCTAGAAGGACTCCATAAATTATAGGATTAAAATTATAAACTGAACTTAAGAATGCCCCTAGTAAATCAGACGCTGTATTAGCGATAGGACCAACTAGTAGGAAAGTCAATGGAATTGAAACAATCAAAGTTACAAACGGCACCACAAAAAGCTTAACTGTATCTGGTGTAATCTTTTTGATAAATCTTTCAATTCTAGAAGCTACCCATACAGCTAGAATAGCTGGAATAACTGTTGATAAATAACCTCCTGCGGGCATGCTTAAAGGAATTCCAAAAAAGTTAGATGCACCTACTTCAGTCAAACTCTTAACACTTGCTTCTAAGTTTGGATAAACTAAAGACGCAGCAATTGCTAAAGCGGTGAACTCATTCATTTTAAATTTACGAGCTGCATTTAAAGCAATCATCATTGGCAAAAATTGGAAAAATCCGTCACCAGCTGCGGTCAGAACTAGAGCAACTCCATTATTTGTAGCAGTCCATCCGAAGAAAGCAGTTAAAATAGCAACAATCCCTTTTATAATTCCAGCTGCTGCCAGTGGGCCAAGGAAAGGTTGGAAGATACTTGAGACAATATCAATAAAAGCATCTAAAGGATTCTTCTTAACACTATCTTCTTCATCAGCATCTACTGCCCCACTACCTTGTAAGCTGCCTACTGCTAATACCTCTGCATAAACATCCGGAACATGGTTCCCTATTACTACCTGATACTGACCTCCTGCCTTAATAACTGTTACTACACCATCTCGCTTCATGAGATAATCTGTATCAGCTTTACTTTCATCTTTAAGTGTAAAGCGTAAACGTGTTACACAATGTTTAACGCTACTCACATTTTCACGTCCACCAACGTGATTAATAATATCTTGTGCTAACTCAGTATATTTAGCCATATTGGACCTCCTTATATTTTTTGGTCATCAGTTGACTACTTATTCCCGGAAAATAGGTAACAAAAAAACCTAAACACATACCAAATAGAAAGCAAAGTATCGCTTCTTATCTCGTATTTGTTTAGGTTTTGCCTGCATGACCAGTAACAATCCATGAATTAAGTATATCACATTTTTTTATTTTTGCAAGCGCTTTTTTAAAAATTTTTTGAGAATTAAATAATGAAGTTTGGCATGAAGTTAGCGAACTACTTTCAACAGAAAATAACTGATCCAACTACTATAGTTAGTTGAGTTTGGAATAGTACGCTGTAGCTACTAAAACATTTCTAGAAATTAATTTGACTTTCCTAGTAGAGTTGTTCATATCTTATTTCAATCTACTATAACATCCAATGGCTGTTGGTGGTTCACTTATCATAATCTTAAAAAGTAATGGTGTAAATTTTACTAAAAATTATTTAAAACATACTCTATAGTTTGAGCCATAGGTGTTGTAAATGCTGTATTCTAATTCGTTCTTAACGGTTAGAGAATTGGACAGCTTTTGAGTTTTCTTAAATTCGCATCATGATACTTACACTAAATTATAGCTAAAACCAATAATTATTGAGATATGAAACCACAATTTATATAACCCTTTTAAAAATCGAGAGGTTATCAAAGGGTTATCACTTTATAGTTTTCGGAGCTTATGTAATTGAAATTTGGCGAAAAATACGAACTACTGTATCACAAAGATGATGTAGTAGTTCAACAACAAATGCACAGCTACTTCGTGCCAGTTCAAATTCTTTTGTTATCGGCATTTTCTCTTCTGAAGATATTTAGAAAGCCTGTGATATTATTTCTAAATACTTAGAAATAATCAAATAAATTGAATATTATTTCTAAATATTTGAAAATAGTTACTATTTGTATTATACTATCTTTGAGGTAACTATTATGAACTATATCAAAAGACCACATTATTTAGATTTTTTAAGAAGACATCGTGACCGACAAATCATCAAAGTTGTGAGTGGAGTTAGGCGAGCTGGTAAATCTGTTCTCTTTCAACTCTATAAAGAGGAGTTAATAGCAACTGGGGTAGACGAGGATCAAATCATATCCATCAATTTTGAGGATCTGAGTTACTATGATCTCCGACATTTTCAAACATTATTTGCTTATATAAAAGAGCAGTTAATTGGAGAGAAAACATACTATATCTTTTTAGATGAAATTCAACATGTTGAAAAATTTGAACTGGTAGCAGATAGTCTATTTATACTACCAAATGTTGACCTCTATTTGACTGGATCAAACGCCTACTTTATGAGTAGCCAATTAGCTACAAACTTGACTGGTCGGTATGTTGAGATAGAAATTCTTCCATTGTCATTTGAAGAATACCTATCAGGCCAATCTCTCTCAGAGAATCTGAATACAACAGAAATTTTTAACAGTTATCTCTTTAGTGCTTTCCCTTACTTATTGCAAACATCATCTTACGCTGAAAAAATTGACTATCTCAGAGGAATATATAACTCCATACTGTTAAATGATATTGTCACTAGATTGGGAAATCCAAATCCTACTATTATTGAGCGCATTGTCCGAACCCTTCTCAGTAGTACAGGTAGCTTAATATCAACAAATAAGATTCGCAATACCCTGGTCAGCCAAAATGTTTCAATCTCCCATAATACTTTAGAAAATTATTTGACGACTTTGACAGACAGCTTACTTTTTTATTCCGTTCCACGTTTTGATGTAAAAGGTCGAGCATTATTGCAACGCTTAGAAAAATATTATCCCGTTGATTTAGGTTTACGACACCTCTTATTACCAGACCACAAAGAAGACATTGGGCATATATTGGAAAATATTGTCTATTTGGAATTGAGACGTAGATATTCACAAGTATATGTTGGTAATTTAGATAAATATGAGGTTGATTTTGTTGTTGTAACTGATCTTGGCCACTACGCTTATTATCAAGTCAGTGAAACAACACTTGCTCCAGAAACACTAGAAAGAAAACTTAGACCACTAGAAGCCATTAAAGATCAATTCCCAAAATATCTATTAACAATGGATACGATTCAGCCAACAGCAAATTACAATGGAATTGAGAAGAAAAATATCATAGATTGGTTACTAGAAAAATATATAAATATAAATCATGCAGCTAACTAGATTTGCAACAGTCTGTTATCAATGATTCTACCAAAACCCTAACAAGATATAGCGAATTTAGAGCACTGATACTTGAAAGATAACATGGGATCTATAACTTTTGGAAGTACTATCATCATAGTCTTGTTAAAGAAAAGCATCACCCACTTTTTCAAATAAGATTAAATTATAACTGAATTATAATGAAAAAGAGACTGAGCAATCAGTCTTTAAAACCCTAAAAAACGCATACTATCAGGTGTTGAATGAACTGCACCCGCATAGCGGGTGGTTTTTTTGTCTCGCACCTAACGGAGCGAGACGAACTAATAGTCACATAATCATAAGGCTGATAGTATTAATCTAACTATCAGCCTTACAGGCTATTTAATGTTTCAGTAACACTCCAATATCAAGATAAACTAAACAGCATCTAGTTCCTTCAAATAATTTTCTATCTTCATCAGCATTAAAGGATTGTTATAAATCTTGCATAGCTCTCTTGCTTCTATATAATAATTTTTGACTTGTTCTTTGCCAAGGAATTGTGTTCCACAATTTCCAACGAGAACGAGCAGGGGAGCTAGTTGGTAACTTGTTTGCCTCTCTTTACAGAGTTCGATAGTCTCAAGAGCTTCTTGGATGGCTTCATTATATTTTTCCTTTGATACTAGGTAGTGAGCGTAGTTGTAACGAACTCTGATGT
>NZ_VMLA01000115.1:0-534 GCF_013276425.1 Streptococcus sp. 3874
AAAGCGAACGGTTTTCTTGATTTGAATAGATATTCAATTTTGAGTAGGTATTACTCAGAGTTAAGTGACGATAGCCTAGGAGATACACCTGTACCCATGCCGAACACAGAAGTTAAGCCCTAGAACGCCGGAAGTAGTTGGGGGTTGCCCCCTGTGAGATATGGAAGTCGCTTAGCTCTAGGGAGTTTAGCTCAGCTGGGAGAGCATCTGCCTTACAAGCAGAGGGTCAGCGGTTCGATCCCGTTAACTCCCAAAGGTCCCGTAGTGTAGCGGTTATCACGTCGCCCTGTCACGGCGAAGATCGCGGGTTCGATTCCCGTCGGGACCGTTTAAGATAACGGAAGTTATTTTAGACTCGTTAGCTCAGTTGGTAGAGCAATTGACTTTTAATCAATGGGTCACTGGTTCGAGCCCAGTACGGGTCATATATGCGGGTTTGGCGGAATTGGCAGACGCACCAGATTTAGGATCTGGCGCTTAACGGCGTGGGGGTTCAAGTCCCTTAACCCGCATTAAGATATAATAAATGAGCCG
>NZ_VMLA01000116.1:0-9447 GCF_013276425.1 Streptococcus sp. 3874
GGACTTTTTCAGCCTGAGCCAAGAAATTCGAGAGCGAAGTAAGTCCAATGGACTTTTTCAGCCTGAGCCAAGAAACTCGAAAGCTCGTAAGTCTGATTGGCTTTTTCAATGTGAATCTTAACTTCACACTCCCAAAGAGGTATTAGTGTCGTGTCTCAATCTTATATCAATGTTATCGGTGCTGGTTTGGCAGGTTCTGAAGCAGCTTACCAAATCGCAGAGCGTGGTATTCCAGTTAAACTTTATGAAATGCGTGGTGTCAAGTCGACTCCTCAGCACAAAACAGACAATTTTGCTGAGTTGGTTTGTTCCAATTCTTTGCGTGGGGATGCTTTGACAAATGCAGTTGGTCTTCTCAAGGAAGAAATGCGTCGCTTGGGTTCTGTTATCTTGGAATCTGCTGAGGCTACACGTGTTCCTGCCGGTGGAGCCCTTGCGGTGGATCGTGATGGTTTCTCTCAAATGGTGACCGAAAAAGTGGTCAACCACCCCTTGATTGAAGTGGTGCGTGATGAAATTACAGAATTGCCAACAGATGTTATTACAGTTGTGGCGACTGGTCCCTTGACTAGCGATGCCCTGGCTGAAAAGATTCATGCCCTTAATAATGGCGATGGCTTCTATTTCTACGATGCAGCAGCGCCTATTATCGATGTCAACACTATCGATATGAGTAAGGTCTATCTCAAATCTCGTTATGATAAGGGAGAAGCAGCCTATCTCAATGCTCCAATGACCAAGCAAGAGTTTATGGATTTCCATGAAGCCTTGGTCAATGCGGAAGAAGCACCGCTCAATTCTTTTGAAAAAGAAAAGTACTTTGAAGGATGTATGCCAATCGAAGTTATGGCCAAACGTGGCATTAAAACTATGCTTTATGGCCCTATGAAGCCAGTCGGTCTTGAGTATCCGGACGACTACACAGGACCTCGTGATGGAGAAT
Source organism: Streptococcus sp. 3874 (assembly GCF_013276425.1). Taxonomy (NCBI): domain Bacteria; kingdom Bacillati; phylum Bacillota; class Bacilli; order Lactobacillales; family Streptococcaceae; genus Streptococcus; species Streptococcus sp. 3874. The sequence goes on from NZ_VMLA01000116.1 coordinate 944, forward strand.
TTAAAACACCTTATGCGGTTGTGCAACTTCGTCAGGATAATGCAGCTGGTAGCCTATACAATATTGTTGGTTTCCAGACCCACCTCAAATGGGGAGAACAAAAGCGTGTCTTCCAAATGATTCCGGGTCTTGAAAATGCGGAGTTTGTCCGTTATGGTGTCATGCATCGCAATTCTTACATGGATTCACCAAATCTTCTTGAGCAGACTTACCGTTCCAAGAAACAACCAAATCTCTTCTTTGCTGGTCAGATGACGGGGGTGGAAGGCTATGTTGAGTCGGCGGCTTCGGGCTTAGTTGCGGGAATTAACGCAGCTCGTCTCTTCAAGGAAGAAAGCGAGGTTATTTTCCCCGAGACGACAGCGATTGGAAGCTTAGCTCATTACATTACCCATGCCGACAGCAAACATTTCCAACCAATGAATGTCAATTTTGGGATCATCAAGGAGTTGGAAGGCGAGCGTATCCGTGATAAGAAGGCTCGTTATGAAAAAATTGCAGAGCGTGCCCTTGCCGACTTAGAGGAATTTTTGACTGTCTAATTTTTTTGAAAGAATTGCTCATGATACTATAAAAATCTTAGAAATTGTGATAGAATAGGTAGGATAAAAGAAGGAGAGTGAAAATGGCGAATCCCAAGTATAAACGTATTTTAATCAAGTTATCAGGTGAAGCCCTTGCCGGTGAACGTGGCGTAGGGATTGATATCCAAACAGTTCAAACAATCGCAAAAGAGATTCAAGAAGTTCATAGCTTAGGTATCGAAATTGCCCTTGTTATTGGTGGAGGAAATCTCTGGCGTGGTGAACCTGCTGCAGAAGCAGGAATGGACCGCGTTCAGGCAGATTACACAGGAATGCTTGGGACTGTTATGAATGCTCTTGTGATGGCAGATTCATTGCAACAAGTTGGGGTTGATACGCGTGTGCAAACAGCCATTGCAATGCAACAAGTGGCAGAGCCTTACGTACGTGGACGTGCCCTTCGTCACCTTGAAAAAGGCCGTATCGTTATCTTTGGTGCCGGAATTGGTTCACCTTACTTCTCAACAGATACAACAGCGGCCCTTCGTGCAGCTGAAATCGAAGCGGATGCTATCCTTATGGCTAAAAATGGGGTCGATGGTGTTTACAATGCCGATCCTAAGAAGGACAAGACAGCCGTTAAGTTTGAAGAATTGACCCACCGTGACGTTATCAATAAAGGTCTTCGTATCATGGACTCAACTGCTTCAACCCTCTCAATGGATAACGACATTGACTTGGTTGTCTTCAACATGAACCAACCAGGCAACATCAAACGTGTCGTATTTGGTGAAAATATCGGAACAACAGTTTCAAATAATATCGAAGAAAAGGAATAAGAAAGATTATGGCTAACGCAATTATTGAAAAAGCTAAAGAGAGAATGACCCAGTCTCACCAATCACTTGCTCGTGAATTTGGTGGTATCCGTGCTGGTCGTGCCAACGCAAGTTTACTCGACCGTGTACATGTAGAATACTATGGAGTAGAAACTCCTCTTAACCAAATTGCTTCAATTACCATTCCAGAAGCGCGTGTTTTGTTGGTAACACCATTTGACAAGTCTTCATTGAAAGACATCGAACGTGCCTTAAACGCTTCTGATCTTGGTATCACACCAGCTAACGATGGTTCTGTAATTCGTTTGGTTATCCCTGCTCTTACAGAAGAAACTCGTCGTGACCTTGCTAAAGAAGTGAAGAAGGTCGGTGAGAATGCTAAAGTGGCTGTCCGCAATATCCGTCGCGATGCTATGGATGAAGCTAAGAAACAAGAAAAAGCAAAAGAAATCACTGAAGACGAATTGAAGACTCTTGAAAAAGACATTCAAAAAGTAACAGATGATGCTGTTAAACACATCGACGACATGACTGCCAACAAAGAGAAAGAACTCTTGGAAGTCTAAAAATAAACAGAAAAACTCAGTTGGCATTGCTGGCTGAGTTTTGTTCGAAAGAAGGAAATATGAATACAAATCTTGCAAGTTTTATCGTTGGACTGATCATCGATGAAAACGACCGTTTTTACTTTGTTCAAAAGGATGGCCAGACCTATGCTCTTACCAAGGAAGAAGGTCAACATACAGTAGGGGATACGGTTAAAGGTTTTGCCTACACGGATATGAAGCAAAAACTCCGCTTGACAACTCTAGAAGTGACTGCCACTCAGGACCAATTTGGTTGGGGACGTGTCACAGAAGTTCGTAAAGACTTGGGTGTCTTTGTGGATACAGGCCTTCCTGACAAGGAAATCGTTGTGTCACTCGATATTCTCCCTGAGCTCAAGGAACTCTGGCCTAAGAAGGGTGATCAACTCTACATCCGTCTTGAAGTGGACAAGAAAGATCGTATCTGGGGACTCTTGGCTTATCAAGAAGACTTCCAACGTCTGGCTCGACCTGCCTACAACAACATGCAGAACCAAAACTGGCCAGCCATTGTATACCGCCTCAAGCTGTCAGGAACTTTTGTTTACCTGCCAGAAAATAACATGCTTGGTTTTATCCATCCTAGCGAGCGCTATGCAGAGCCACGTTTAGGGCAAGTTTTAGATGCGCGTGTCATTGGTTTCCGCGAAGTGGACCGCACTCTGAACCTCTCCCTCAAACCACGTTCATTTGAAATGTTGGAAAATGATGCCCAGATGATTTTGACTTATTTGGAAAGCAATGGCGGTTTCATGACCTTGAATGATAAGTCATCTCCAGATGACATCAAGGCAACCTTTGGCATTTCTAAAGGTCAGTTCAAGAAAGTTTTAGGTGGTCTTATGAAGGCTGGTAAAATCAAGCAAGACCAGTTTGGGACAGAATTGATCTAGGGTGACATATGAGAAAATCATTTTACACTTGGCTCATGACCGAGCGCAATCCTAAAAGTAACAGTCCCAAAGCTATCCTAGCAGACCTAGCCTTTGAAGAATCAGCTTTTCCAAAACACACAGATGATTTTGATGAGGTGAGTCGCTTTTTGGAAGAACATGCCAGTTTCTCTTTTAACCTAGGAGACTTTGACGCTATCTGGCAAGAATACTTAGAACACTAGCATGATTCATTGGGTTTGGGCTAGTAATTTCTCCATCCCTTTGCTATAATAAAAAGAAATAAAAGGATTAGAGAGGTTCTTTATTTGAAGGAACATTCAATAGACATTCAACTGAGTCATCCAGATGACCTGTTTCATCTTTTTGGTTCCAATGAGCGCCATCTTCGTTTGATGGAAGAAGAGCTTGATGTGGTGATTCATGCTCGTACAGAGATTGTACAAGTCTTGGGGGGGGAGTCAGCTTGTGAGGAAGCTAGACAAGTTATTCAAGCCTTGATGGTTTTGGTAAATCGTGGAATGACAGTCGGCACACCAGATGTAGTGACTGCGATTAGCATGGTCAAAAACGATGAAATCGACAAATTTGTCGCCCTTTATGAAGAAGAAATTATCAAGGATAATACAGGGAAGCCTATCCGTGTCAAAACACTGGGTCAAAAACTTTATGTGGACAGTGTTAAACAGCATGATGTGACCTTTGGAATTGGGCCAGCAGGGACAGGGAAGACCTTTCTTGCAGTGACCTTAGCAGTGACTGCACTTAAACGTGGGCAAGTCAAGAGGATTATCTTGACACGTCCAGCGGTGGAAGCAGGAGAGAGTCTAGGTTTTCTTCCGGGTGATCTTAAGGAGAAGGTAGATCCTTACCTTCGACCTGTTTATGATGCTTTGTATCAGATTCTGGGGAAAGACCAAACAACTCGACTCATGGAGCGTGAAATTATTGAGATTGCGCCCCTTGCCTATATGCGTGGACGGACCTTGGATGATGCCTTTGTCATTCTCGATGAGGCGCAAAATACGACCATTATGCAGATGAAGATGTTTTTGACTCGTTTAGGTTTTCATTCTAAGATGATTGTCAATGGAGATATCAGTCAGATTGACCTGCCACGCAATGTCAAGTCCGGTTTGATTGATGCCCAAGAGAAACTCAAGAACATTCACCAGATTGACTTTGTTCATTTTTCAGCCAAGGATGTGGTTCGCCACCCAGTTGTCGCTCAGATTATCCGAGCCTATGAACCAGAACCGGTTAAAAAAGAAGAGAGTGAAGAATTAGATCCTCAACCTCTATATGAAGGATAGTTCTTTTGTACTTAAAGTTATCTCAATACTAAATCTATAGTAGATTGAAGCTAGAATAGTACGTTGTGACTGCTAAAACATTTTTAGAAATTAATTTGACTTTCCTGATTGATTTGTTTATATCTTATTTCAATCTACTATAAGTTTGCTTTTTAAATGTTTTATTCAATATCCTTATATTAGATTAGAAAGGTTTCAAGTGGAAGAAACGTATGGAATCAATCTTTTTAAAACTAGCTCAGTATCCCATAGTCGAGACAGAGCGTTTGTTGCTTAGACCTGTAACTTTGAATGATGCGGAAGCAATGTTTGACTATGCCTCGGACAAGGATAATACACGTTACACTTTTTCAACCAATCAAAATGTAGAAGAAACCAAGAATAATATTGCTCAGTTCTACTTGGCTAATCCCTTGGGACGCTGGGGGATTGAATTAAAAGATAACGGCAAGTTTATCGGAACCATTGACTTGCACAAGATTGATCCTGTTCTTAAGAAGGCAGCTATTGGCTACATTATCAATAAAAAGTATTGGAATCAAGGATTGACGACAGAAGCCAATCGTGCCGTAATTGAGCTAGCTTTTGAGAAGATAGGAATGAATAAGTTAGTTGCTTTACACGATAAGGCTAATCCCGCGTCAGGAAAGGTCATGGAGAAATCAGGCATGCGTTTTTCCCACGAAGAAGCTTATGCTTGTATGGACCAGCATGAAAAAGGCCGAATCGTGACAAGAGTTCATTATGTCTTGACCAAGGAAGACTATTTTGCAAATAAATAAGCAGTTGAAAAGAAATTTTTCGACTGTTTTTTCTTCCTCTTACGAATAATCTAAGAGAGGAGAAAATATGGAAGCAATTATCGAGAAAATCAAAGAGTATAAAATCATCGTCATCTGTACTGGTCTGGGCTTGCTTGTAGGCGGATTTTTCCTGCTAAAGCCAGCTCCACAAACACCTGTAAAGGAAACGAATTTGCAGGCTGAAGTTGCAGCTGTTTCCAAGGATTTGGTATCCGAAAAGGAAGTGAACAAGGAAGAGAAGGAAGAACCCCTTGAACAAGATCTAATCACAGTAGATGTCAAAGGTGCTGTCAAATCGCCAGGGATTTATGACTTGCCTGTAGGTAGTCGAGTCAATGATGCTGTTCAGAAGGCTGGTGGCTTGACAGAGCAAGCAGACAGCAAGTCGCTCAATCTAGCTCAGAAAGTTAGTGATGAGGCTCTGGTTTACGTTCCTACTAAGGGAGAAGAAGCAGTTAGTCAACAGACTGGTTCGGGGACAGCTTCTTCAACAAGCAAGGAAAAGAAGGTCAATCTCAACAAGGCCAGTCTGGAAGAGCTTAAACAGGTTAAGGGACTGGGAGGAAAACGAGCTCAGGACATTATAGACCATCGTGAGGCAAATGGGAAATTCAAGTCGATTGATGAACTCAAGAAGGTCTCTGGCATTGGTGCTAAGACCATAGAAAAGCTAAAAGACTATGTTACAGTGGATTAAGAACATCCCCATTCTCCTAATTTACCTGAGTTTTTTGTTACTTTGGTTTTATTACGCTATTTTCTCAGCATCCTATCTTGCTTTGTTGGGCTTTGTTTTTCTGCTAGTCTGTCTCTTTTTCCAATTTCCATGGAAATCAACAGGCAAAGTTTTAGTGATTTGTGGAGTCTTTGGCTTCTGGTTTCTGTTTCAAAATTGGCAACAGAGCCAAGCGAGTCAAAATCTGGCGGATTCTGTTGAAAGGGTACGGATTCTGCCTGACACTGTTAAGGTCAATGGTGATAGTCTGTCCTTTCGCGGCAAGGCTGATGGACGCATTTTTCAAGTCTATTATAAACTCCAGTCCGAGGAGGAGAAAGAAGCCTTTCAAGCTTTAACCGACCTGCATGAGATAGGACTAGAAGGGAAGCTTTCGGAGCCAGAAGGGCAGAGAAATTTTGGTGGCTTTAATTACCAAGCCTATCTGAAGACTCAGGGAATTTACCAGACTCTCAATATCAAAACAATCCAGTCACTTCAAAAGATTGGCAGTTGGGATATAGGAGAAAACTTGTCCAGTTTACGTCGAAAGGCTGTGGTTTGGATTAAGACGCACTTTCCAGACCCTATGCGCAATTACATGACAGGACTCTTGCTGGGACATCTGGACACCGACTTTGAGGAGATGAATGAGCTTTATTCCAGTCTAGGAATTATCCACCTCTTTGCCCTATCTGGCATGCAGGTAGGTTTTTTCATGAATGGATTTAAGAAACTTCTCTTGCGATTGGGCTTGACCCAAGAAAAGTTGAAATGGCTGACTTATCCCTTTTCCCTTATCTATGCGGGACTAACTGGATTTTCAGCATCGGTTATTCGCAGTCTCTTGCAAAAGCTACTGGCTCAACATGGGGTTAAGGGCTTGGATAATTTTGCCTTGACAGTGTTTCTCCTCTTTATTGTCATGCCAAACTTTTTCTTGACAGCAGGAGGAGTCTTGTCCTGCGCTTATGCTTTTATCCTGACCATGACCAGCAAAGAAGGGGAGGGGCTCAAGGCTGTTGCTAGTGAAAGTCTAGTCATCTCCTTGGGCATATTGCCCATTCTATCCTTCTATTTTGCGGAATTTCAACCTTGGTCCATCCTCTTGACCTTTGTCTTTTCCTTTCTATTTGATTTGGTCTTCTTACCGCTCTTGTCTATCTTATTTGCCCTTTCCTTTCTCTATCCAGTCATTCAACTGAATTTTATCTTTGAATGGTTGGAGGGAATGATTCGCTTGGTCTCGCAGATGACAAGTAGGCCGTTTGTCTTTGGACAACCTAATGCATGGTTTTTAATTTTATTGTTAATTTCCTTGGCTTTGGTCTATGATTTGAGGAAAAATATCAAAAGAGTAGCTGGCTTCAGCTTACTTATTGTGGGTCTCTTTTTCTTGACCAAGCATCCACTGGAAAATGAAATTACCATGCTGGATGTGGGGCAAGGAGAAAGTATTTTCCTAAGGGATGTAACTGGGAAGACCATTCTCATAGATGTAGGTGGCAAGGCAGAATCTGATAAGAAAATTGAAAAATGGCAAGAAAAGGCGACGACCAGCAATGCCCAGCGAACCTTGATTCCCTATCTCAAAAGTCGAGGAGTAGCCAAGATTGACCAGCTGATTTTGACAAATACGGACAAGGAACATGTTGGAGATTTGTTGGAGGTGACCAAGGCTTTTCATGTAGGGGAGATTTTAGTATCAAAAGGAAATCTGAAACAGAAGGAATTTGTGGTAGAACTACAGGCGACTCAAACCAAGGTGCGCAGTGTGACAGCAGGAGAGAACTTGCCAATTTTTGGAAGTCAGTTAGAAGTCCTATCTCCAAGGAAAATTGGAGATCATGAAGATACCCTGGTTTTGTATGGAAAACTCTTGGATAAAAACTTTCTTTTCACTGGAAATTTGGAGGAGAAAGGAGAGAAGGACATGCTGAAGCACTATCCTGACCTAGAAGTGGATGTTTTGAAAGCTAGCCAACATGGCTCTAAAAAATCATTAAGTTCAGACTTTTTAGAACAGCTCAAACCAGAGATGACTCTCATCTCAGTTGGAAAGAACAATCGAACGAAACTCCCCCATCAGGAAACTTTGACACGACTGGAAGGTATCAATAGCAAAGTTTACCGAACTGACCAGCATGGAGCTATACGGTTTAAAGGTTGGAATAGTTGGAAGATTGAAAGCGTTCGATAGGAAAGATAAATATTATTATTAGACTTCCTGCGAAACAAAATATGGTATAATAGTTCTATGAATTATGAAGCAAGTAAACAACTAACTGATGCACAATTTAATCGTCTTGTTGGTGTTCAGCGCACGACTTTTGAAGAGATGTTAGCTGTATTAAAAATTAAACACGCAAAAGATGGATAAAAACCTAAATTAAGCCTAGAATACCTTCTTATGGCGACTTCAATATGTGCGAGAATATCGAACTTATGAACAAATTGCGGCTGATTTTGGTATCCACGAAAGCAACTTAACCCATCGGAGTCAATGGGTTGAAGTAACTCTTGTTCAAAGTGGTTTTACGATTTCAAGAACTCACCTTAGTGCTGAAGACACGGTAATGATTGATGCGACGGAAGTAAAAATCAATCGCCCTAAAAAAACAATTAGCGAATGATTCTGGTAAAAAGAAATGCCACGCTATGAAGGCTCAAGCGATTGTCACAAGTCAAGGGAGAATTGTTTCTTTGGAGATCACTGTGAACTATTGTCATGATATGAAGTTGTTCAAAATGAGTCGCAGAAATATCGGACAAGCTGGTAAAATCTTGGCTGACAGTGCTTATCAAAGGCTCATGAAGATATATCCTCAAG
>NZ_VMLA01000117.1:0-1019 GCF_013276425.1 Streptococcus sp. 3874
ATAATAAGAGCCATAATCACAAAAAAATAGCAGATGGTCAATTTGACCACCTGTTATTTTTTTACCAATTAACAATTTTATCTACAATATTTTGTTGTTCAGTAGCTGTTTTCCTTAGATAAATTCGAGTAGTTTCTATACTTTCGTGTCCCATCAAATCTGCAAGCAAGGCAATATCATTATACTTCGATAAAAAATTCTTAGCAAATAAATGTCTAAAAGAATGAGGGTAAATTACTTTAGGATTCATTTTGTATTTATCAGCATAATTTTTTAACTGTTGAGCAACTCCTCTTGCTGTAATTGGTTCATTAAATTTATTCAAAAATAAATAACCACTTCGGCGATTTTCTGATTCTAACCAACTAAGACAACTATTTCTTAATTTTTTAGGAATGTACAGTCTACGAATTTTACCACCTTTTGAGTAAATGTCAAAATAACCGATTTCTACATGCTCTACTTTTAGTTTAATAAGCTCACTTACACGAGCCCCAGTTGCACCTAAAAACCAAACGACAAAATGCCATTTTAAAATACCATCTTTTTTCAAACTACGTTTAAGAAAAAGGTAATCAGCATGGCTAATGACATCTTCTAAAAACGGTTTTTGCTGTACTTTGACAAATTTTAATTTCAAATCATCATGACCAATAAAAGTCAGATATTTATTTACTCCTTGTAGTCGCAAATTGACAGTTTTAGGTTTAAAATTGTCTAATAAATATCCCTTGTATTCAAATAAATCTTCCATTTTGAGTTCATAATTCTCCAAGAAAAATCGAACACCATAAAGGTACGAACGCACAGTATTTTCAGCTAAACCAGCTTTCTTCAAATGTAATTCAAATTCTTTCAACGTAAAACTCCTATCTTATGTTTGATAGAAATTCCACCGCACGTAAAACTATTATACTAAATTAGTGCGTCAATATGGGCGAAAAATTGTTCGATTTTATCAACGATTCTGGATTGTTCAGGAAGGGGTGGGAGTGGGATTAGAATAGAAGCAACTTTAT
>NZ_VMLA01000118.1:0-2087 GCF_013276425.1 Streptococcus sp. 3874
GGAAGAAGCACACAGATGGTAATTGGTACTGGTTTGACCAGTCAGGTGAAATGGCGACAGGCTGGAAGAAAATCGCTGAGAAGTGGTATTATTTCGACGTAGAGGGCGCTATGAAGACAGGATGGGTCAAGTACAAAGATACTTGGTATTACCTTGACGGTAAAGAAGGTGCTATGGTATCAAACGCCTTTATCCAGTCTGCGGACGGAACAGGCTGGTACTACCTCAAACCAGACGGAACAATGGCAGACAAGCCAGAGTTCACAGTAGAGCCAGACGGCTTGATTACGACTAAATAATTTAAAAAAATAAAAGGAAAGGAAAACTTTTCTAAAATGTTTATCTACCCCACAGGACTTGTCCTTGTGGGGATTTTTTTGTTAAAAAGAGTAAGAAACATTGACTTTTTTAAAGAAAGATGTCATAATCAAGTTAATTCAAAAAAATATTATGGAGCGAGTAGGAGGAATTTGGGATGTTAAAAAATACAAAACAACCTCAATACTTTAAGTCTTTTTTACTTGGTATGACAGCAATTGTATTGCCTGTTTTTAGCTTTAACCAGAACATTTCGAAAGTAAAAGCTGATACAGTCCCAGACTGGAAGAAAGTCAAAAGTGATTACAAGAAATCAACGATGGGCATTCAGAAAGAGGTAATGAAATTTGGATACCGAGAATAAAGATTTGATTGAAGTCAATAATATTGTTGATGAAGTCGAGCGCTTACCACATGAACAGCGTCAAGTAGTTTTACAGAAGTTGGAAATCTATCAAGGTGACCTACCTCATCCAGATATTCTCAAAGGATATAAAGAGCTATATCCGGATGCTGCTCAAAAGATTATTGATAATGGTATTGCAGAAAGCCAACATCGTAGAGAGATGGAAGATAAATACTTATCAGGGAATATTGCTTCTCATAAATTGGGACAGTTATTTGGCTTTTTAATCGCCCTCGTTGTTATTATTGGTGGAATTTACTTAATAGCAACAGATAAACAAATTGCAGGTAGTGTCTTAACTGGAACTACTGCATTAGGGCTAATTGGTTTGTTTACAGGGAATAATCAAAATAAAAACAAAGACAAAGAATAATTTTTCACCGCAGGCTCAGGCTTGCGGTTTTTTTATTTTTCAAAAACACACATTTTGAACGATTAGAAAGCAAAATCACAATCCTATTGTTCAAAAAAGCGTTTACATGAAGAATATGGAGAGGAAATCGTGGTGTATTATTGTCAAAAACGGTGTTTTGTTAAAAATAAAAAACAGTGACCGAAATCACTGCTTTTTAAGTTCCTGGGCGTATGTTATCATGCTGATAGCGTGTTTTAGACGCATATTCATAATATCCGATACACCATTTTTATACTTGTCCACGGCCTGAATAGACATGCCACAGTTTTTGCTAATAGCATAGGCTGTGGCGTTGTCTAAAAGCCAGCGGATAGCTTCAATATCTACTGACATATATTACCTCGTAAAATACCAAACTGCAAATAGGAGTAGAAGAAGTCCAATAATAAATTCAACTTTTTCACGCTTGGTGGTTTTTCTAACTTTAAGATTTACTTTCATTGTTTTTCCTGTTATAATTTAAGTACACCCCCGAAGGGGTGGATAGTGATTTTTCACTATCCAAATTCGATGTGCCATTCAAAGCTGATTATAAATAAGTTTATTTTGACTACTAGCTTATTTGTTTTTGCTTTGAGTGGTTTCTTTTTGAACTTAAACATTTCATGTTCCTTTCTACTAGTTTCCTTGTCTAAGGTTTCCTCCTTAACCTTATGTATCCATTATACAACTTTGGTTGCATAATGTCAATAGTTTTGATGGAGTTTTTTTATTTTATTTTTAAAAGACTGTGAGTAATCACGGTTTTCTATTTATAAACTATTAGAATTAAATTGCAACCTTCTCAACTATACGGGCAAAGATGATTGTAAAAATGAATACGAAGATGAATACGATTTAAAAAAACGATGGAAATTAGTGTAAATGATTTTAACGAAAAATAAGTAAAAACTCAACTATTTACAAGTGATGATAACTATTTGTAAACGTTTTTCACTTATGGTATAA
>NZ_VMLA01000119.1:0-670 GCF_013276425.1 Streptococcus sp. 3874
AAATATTAGCCAATCACGGTATTCCCCTTCAAATTATAGTAGATTGAAACTAGAATAGTACACCTCTACTTCTAAAACATTGTTAGAAATCGATTTGACTGTCCTGATCGGTTTGTCCTATTCTTATTTCATTTTACTATACTTTCAAACCTAGCCGTTTCTCAATAAAACGACTAACTGAATACATCACACGCTTAGCGGCTGCCTCGCTTCCGACCATCATCACACAATCATCTGCGTAGCGCACAAATCGAAGTCCCCTCTTTTCTAATTCCTTGTCCAATTCATTAAGCATGATATTAGATAAGAGAGGAGATACATTTCCTCCCTGTGGTGTACCAACTAGCGTTTTATGACGCCGACCGTTAATGATAACACCTGAATGAAGATACTTACGAATCAAGGATTCCCTATCTCCGTCTTCGATCATATTATGTACTAAGGACATCAATCTATCTTGAGGAACCCTATCGAAAAATTTCTCTAGGTCTATATCCACTATCCACTCATAGCCGTCATTTAAGTACTCTAAGAGCTTGGACAATGGCTTGTTGGATTATCCTATCCATCACTGTCGGAATCCCAAGCTGAAGGACACCTCCATTGGGTTGGGGGATTTCAACTCGCAGGACTGATTGAGGTTTGTATTTTCTCTGTTTTATCAGCTCCT
>NZ_VMLA01000012.1:0-26988 GCF_013276425.1 Streptococcus sp. 3874
GTTTCCTAGTTTGCTCTTTAATTTTCATTGAGTATAAAAAGCCTCTTCCCAAGGGAAAGAGGACTAAATTTTATTGATGAACTGCTTGCAGCAAATAAGAAATAGGTAGGGCAAAAATATTTAAACTCAAAAAACGCATAATATCCGGTGTTGAAAAACCTTGATATTATGCGCTCTATTATGGGAAAATTTACTTCATTTTCTCCTGAAATTGAGTTTTTACCCAGTCTCTCAAAGTCAATTTCAATCCACTAGAACAAGCCTAGTACAGTTCCATCGCTTTCAACATCCATGTTGAGAGCAGCTGGTCGTTTTGGAAGTCCTGGCATGGTCATGACATCACCAGTTAAGGCAACGATAAAGCCTGCACCTAATTTTGGCACCAATTCGCGAATGGTAATTTCAAAGTTTTCAGGTGCTCCAAGTACATTTGGATTATCTGAAAAACTATATTGAGTTTTTGCCATACAGATTGGCAATTTGTCCCAACCGTTTTGAACGATTTGAGCAATTTGTGTTTGAGCTTTCTTCTCAAAGTTTACTTTGCTACCACGGTAGATTTCAGTAACAATCTTTTCAATCTTTTCTTGAACAGAAAGGTCATTGTCATACAAACGTTTATAGTTAGCTGGATTTTCAGCGATAGTCTTGACAACCGCTTCAGCAAGTGCTACTCCACCTTCTGCACCATCAGCCCAGACACTTGCTAGTTCAACTGGCACATCAATAGAAGCACAAAGTTCTTTCAAGGCTGCGATTTCAGCTTCTGTATCAGATACAAATTCGTTGATAGCTACGACTGCTGGAATACCGAACTTACGGATGTTCTCAACATGGCGTTTCAAGTTGGCAAAACCTGCTCTAACTGCCTCTACATTTTCTTCAGTCAGAGCGTCTTTAGCCACACCACCATTCATCTTAAGGGCACGAAGAGTTGCTACAATAACTACTGCATCTGGAGAAGTTGGCAAGTTTGGTGTCTTGATATCAAGGAATTTCTCAGCACCAAGGTCTGCACCAAAACCAGCTTCAGTAACTGTGTAATCAGCCAAGTGAAGGGCTGTGCTTGTTGCCAAGACAGAGTTACATCCGTGAGCGATATTGGCAAATGGACCACCGTGTACAAAGGCAGGTGTTCCGTAAATTGTCTGAACCAGGTTCGGCTTAATCGCATCCTTCAAAATCAAAGCCAAGGCACCCTCAACCTTCAAATCGCCAACAGAAACTGGTGTACGGTCGTAACGATAACCGATAACAATATTGGACAAACGACGTTTCAAGTCCTCGATGTCCGTTGCCAAGCAAAGAATTGCCATGATTTCGGAAGCAACTGTAATGTCAAATCCATCCTCACGTGGAATACCGTTTAGAGGGCCACCAAGTCCAACAGTTACATGACGAAGGGCGCGATCATTCAAGTCCACAACGCGTTTCCAGAGGATACGACGTTGGTCAATTCCCAACTCATTCCCTTGATGTAAGTGGTTGTCAATCAAGGCAGAAAGAGCATTGTTGGCAGTCGTAATGGCATGCATATCTCCAGTAAAATGAAGGTTGATGTCTTCCATTGGCAAAACTTGAGCATAACCACCACCAGCGGCACCACCCTTAATTCCCATTACTGGACCAAGAGATGGTTCGCGAATAGCAATCATGGTTTTCTTGCCAATCTTGTTCAAGGCATCCGCAAGACCAATGGTAATAGTTGATTTTCCTTCACCTGCAGGTGTTGGGTTGATGGCAGTAACCAAAATCAATTTCCCAACTGGATTGCTCTCAACTGCACGAATTTTATCAAAGCTGAGCTTAGCCTTGTACTTTCCATACAACTCTAAATCTTCGTAAGAAATACCAAGTTTCTCTACAACATCAACGATTGGCTTCAACTCAATACTCTGTGCGATTTCAATATCTGTTTTCATTCAAAACTCCTCTAACCTCTTATATGATAATTCATTATATCACAAAACAAGATTTTTAACATCCTCAAACTCTCTAAACGTTCGTAAATATCCATTTTTTTAAGATTTTTAGAGCCCTTTCTTAAATTTTATATGGCTTTATAGTTTGAAACTATAGTAAATATTCGTTTCTACCAAAAATTTATCACTTTCATTTTACTTACCGTTTATTTTTGTGTACAATAGTGCTATGAAAATTTTAGTTACATCGGGCGGTACCAGTGAAGCTATCGATAGCGTCCGCTCTATCACTAACCATTCCACAGGACGCTTGGGCAAAATCATCACAGAAACCTTGCTTGCTGCAGGGCATGAAGTTTGTTTGATAACAACAAAACGAGCCGTGAAGCCAGAAGCCCATCCCAACCTAAGCATTCGAGAAATTACCAATACCAAGGACCTTCTACTAGAAATGCAAGAACGTGTCAAGGACTATCAGGTCTTGATTCACTCAATGGCTGTGTCCGATTACACTCCTGTTTATATGACAGGGCTTGAGGAAGTTCAGGCTAGCTCCAATCTAAAAGAATTTTTAAGCAAGCAGAATCATCAGGCCAAGATTTCTTCAACTGATGAGGTTCAGGTTTTGTTCCTTAAAAAGACACCCAAAATCATATCCCTAGTCAAGGAATGGAATCCTACTATTCATCTGATTGGTTTCAAACTGCTGGTTGATGTTACCGAAGATCATCTGGTTGACATTGCACGAAAAAGTCTTATCAAGAATCAAGCAGATTTAATCATCGCGAATGACCTGACTCAAATTTCAGCAGGTCAGCACCGAGCTATATTTGTTGAGAAAAATCAGCTTCAAACAGTCCAGACTAAAGAAGAAATTGCAGAACTCCTCCTTGAAAAAATTCAAGCCTATCATTCTTAGAAAGGAAAACTATGGCAAACATTCTCTTGGCTGTAACGGGTTCAATCGCCTCTTATAAGTCGGCAGATTTAGTCAGTTCTCTTAAAAAACAAGGCCATCAAGTCACTGTCTTAATGACTCAGGCTGCTACAGAGTTTATCCAACCTTTGACACTACAGGTACTCTCACAGAATCCTGTCCACTTGGATGTCATGAAGGAACCCTATCCTGATCAGGTCAATCATATCGAACTTGGAAAAAAGGCGGATTTATTTATCGTGGCCCCTGCAACTGCTAACACTATTGCAAAACTAGCCCACGGCTTTGCGGATAACATGGTAACCTGTACAGCTCTAGCCCTGCCCAGTCATATTCCCAAACTCATCGCACCAGCTATGAATACAAAAATGTATGACCATCCAGCAACTCAGGCTAATCTGAAAACATTAGAAGCCTACGGCTATCAGCTGATTGCTCCTAAGGAATCCCTACTAGCTTGTGGCGACCATGGACGAGGAGCTTTAGCCGACCTCACAATTATTTTAGAAAGAATAAAGGAAACTCTCGATGAAAAAACGCTCTAATATTGCACCCATTGCTATCTTTTTTGCAACCATGCTCGTGATACACTTTCTGAGCTCACTTATCTTTAACCTTTTTCCATTCCCAATCAAACCGACCATCGTTCATATTCCTGTCATTATTGCCAGCATTATTTACGGTCCACGCGTTGGAGTTACACTTGGATTTTTGATGGGGCTACTTAGTTTGACGGTTAATACAATTACGATTCTACCGACAAGCTACCTCTTCTCCCCATTTGTACCAAACGGAAACATCTACTCAGCTATCATTGCCATCGTTCCACGTATTTTGATTGGTTTAACTCCTTATCTGGTCTATAAACTGATGAAAAATAAAACCGGTCTGATTCTAGCTGGCGCCCTTGGTTCACTTACTAATACAGTCTTTGTCCTTGGTGGAATTTTTTACCTTTTTGGAAATGTCTTTGATGGTAATATCCAAAAACTCCTTGCAACCGTTATCTCAACAAATTCGATTGCTGAATTAGTCATTTCCGCAGTTCTAACCCTAGCCATTGTTCCAAGACTACAGACTTTGAAAAAATAAAAACATCTCCACTTTCAAGCTTGAAGGTGGAGATTTTGCTCTATACAGTTTCTTTTTAGTGAAATCTTTACTAACTTTTAACTAAAAAATGATCTATAAACCCAAGTAAATCCTTGCTTTATTGTCTGGTTTATTGTACTATACTAGTGTATATACAGCTAAAAAGGAGATTCTTATGAATACACGGAAAAAAACACAATTTATGACCATGACTGCCCTCTTAACGGCTATCGCAATTTTGATTCCAATTGTTATGCCTTTCAAGATCGTCATTCCACCTGCTTCTTACACTTTGGGAAGCCACATCGCTATTTTTATCGCTATGTTCTTGTCGCCCTTAATGGCTGTTTTTGTCATCCTAGCCTCTAGTTTTGGATTTTTGATGGCTGGCTATCCCATGGTTATCGTATTTCGAGCTTTTTCCCATATCTTTTTTGGGACTTTGGGGGCTCTTTACCTACAAAAATTCCCCGATACCCTAGATAAACCAAAAGCTTCCTGGATTTTCAACTTTGTTTTAGCGCTTGTCCATGCCCTTGCTGAAGTATTGGCCTGTGTCGTTTTTTACGCAACTTCTGGTACCAATGTAGAAAATATGTTTTATGTTCTATTTGTACTAGTTGGATTTGGTACAATTATCCATAGTATGGTAGACTATACATTAGCACTAGCTGTCTATAAAGTGCTTCGAAAACGCCGTTAAAAGGAAGAACTATGACAAAAGATCGCAAACAAGCCCTGCTCCAACTCTTGAAAGAAGCTCCTAAAGCCCTCAATGGCCAAAGATTAGCTGAGCACTTTCATGTCACTCGACAAGTTATTGTTCAAGATATTGCAATTTTAAGAGCTGATGGAGCTCCAATTCTATCTACCAATCGTGGTTATATCTATAAAGATGCTAATGCAAATACTTATCATCACAAATTATTTAAGGTCAAGCATGAAGTTGAAGAAATTGGACGAGAATTACTTGCTATCGTAGATAATGGTGGTCGCGTTCAAAATATCTTGATTGATCATCCTGTTTATGGAGAGATTGAAACCTTACTAAAACTGACCTGTCGCCGCGACGTGCAACATTTTCTAGAACAAGTTGAACGTTCTGACTTTAAGCCAATTTCTGAGTTAACAGATGGTATTCATTATCACCTAGTTGAAGCCGAGACACAACAAGACCTCCACTATATCGAGGAGGCCTTGAATCAGCTAGGTTATTTAGTAAAAGACTAGAAAATTTTCTTTTCCCAATCATCTTCTGTACGATGACGGTAGAAAAACTCCGACTTGTCCGGAGCTTCCATCATCTCCATTAAAGGCAATATATCATAGGCCAGATCCAAGTTTGGAATCTGGTCTTTTTGCACCCAATAACTCAATTAGTAACAATGATATTTAAAAACTACATTGAATGAAAATTAACAACCACCTACTTACTAAAAATATATCACCAGTTATGTTGATCAACATTATCCTTAGTCACAAGATAAATTGGAGAAACTGTTTCTTTTTCCAGTTTTTTCCCTTGATAATGATCGATTGCTGATTGAATAGCAATTTCACCCATCTTAGCTGGTTGCTGAGCAATAGTGGCAGTAATATCACCTTTTGAAATAGCGTCATGTGCATCTGGTTGACCATCAATACCAACAATTAATACATTGCTAAGGCCAGCTGCTTTTACTGCTTGTGCAGCTCCTAACGCCATCTCATCATTCTGTGCAAAGATTGCTTGTACTTCTTTGTTTCCTTGAATCATATTTTGCGCTGTATTCAAAGCTTTTGCGCGATCAAAATTAGCGGATTGACTAGAAAGAACATCTAAATTTGTCTTTGAAATTTGTTCAAATCCTTTACCTCTATCTACAGTTGCAGAAGCGCCAGGGACTCCTGATAATTCAAAAGTTTTTGCTTTTTCTCCCAATTGCTTGGTAATAAATTCTGCAGCCATTTTACCTGCTTCTACGTTATCAGAAGCAACAGTTGTCAAGACTTCACCGCCATTACTACCGCGGTCAATTAAGATTACTGGAATATTTGCATTATTAGCAGCTTTAATAGATGTTACAATTGCATCAGAATCAACTGGATTAATTAGTAAAGCATCTACATTTTGACTAATAAAATTTTGAATATCATCTGCTTGTCTAGCAGCATCATCTTGTGCATCTGCTATCTTCAAAGTTACTTCTTTTTCTCTTGCGGCTTTTTCAAGACCATCTTTCATAGCTACAAAATAGGGATTGTTAGTAGTCGAAATAGAAACTCCTAATTTTAATTCTTTTGCCGACTTTTGAATCGTAGATTTATTATCATTTGATGAATTTCCTAAACCAGTTTTTCCACAAGCTACTAAAGCAAAAATAAATGTTACAAACAAAGCAAAAATGCTAATTTTTTTAATAATTTTCATGTTATTACTCCTCGTAATATATATCTATAGGGATAGTTTCCATCCCGACTATTGTTCGTCATCTAATAAATTGTTACTATTTCCAAAAAAATTGAAAATGATTCTACTGTTTTACAACTTTAAAACGATCAATCAGAACAGCAATTAAAATTACAACTCCTTTTACTACTTGCTGCCAAAATGCTGAAACACCAATAATATTAAGTCCATTATTCAAAACTCCAATAATTAAAGCACCTATTAGAGTTCCCAGTATACGACCTTTACCTCCTGATAATGAAGTTCCCCCAAGAACAACAGCTGCAATAGCATCCATTTCATAACTAGCACCTGCTGTTGGTTGAGCAGAACTTAAGCGTGATGTTATAATCAATCCAGAAATTGAAGCCATCATACCTGAAATTGAATAAATGATAATTTTCACTTTATTTAGTTTCACACCTGATATATATGCTGCTTTTTCATTCCCCCCTATAGCATACACAGATTTACCAAATGCTGTTTTATGAAGTAAAACATATAAAACAATAAATACAATAAACATAATAATTACAGGAAATGGAATTCCGACTATGTAACCTTGCCCCAAAAATTGAAATAAGAATGTATCACTTAATCCTTTTGTAATAGGATTCCCATTTGTATAAACAAGTGTTGCGCCTCTAAAAATAGTCATAGTTGCTAAAGTGACGATAAATGGAGCTAATTTCCCGTAGGAAATCAATAAACCATTCATCATCCCCAGAATGCAACCCAAAATTAAAGAGATGAGAATTGCTAACGTAACAGGCATTCCAGATCCTAATAGGCCAGCGGTTAGCGCACTGGATAAGGCTAAAATTGATCCAACTGATAAATCAATTCCACCTGTTAGAATAACAAAGGTCATTCCAAAAGCGATCAGTGCATTTGATGTTACTTGCAATAGTAAATTTAACAGATTATTTGCTGTTAAAAAATTTGAATTGATAATAGTGATGACAGCCATTAAAATTATCAATGCTATTACTGTTGTCAATTCTGACATATACTTCATAGTATTTTTCACACTATTGTCCTCCTGTAGCTAGTTGCATAACTTTTTCTTGTGTAGCTTCTCGACGTGTTAATTCCCCACTAATTCTACCTTCATGCATGACCATAATGCGATCACTGACTCCGATCACTTCTGGTAAATCTGAAGATACCATAATAATCGGCACACCTCGTTCAGCCAATTCATTCATTAATTGGTAAATTTCACGCTTAGCTCCAACATCTACCCCACGAGTTGGCTCATCTAAAATCAGTACTTTTGGTGCAATACCTATCCATTTTGCTAAAACTACTTTCTGTTGATTACCACCAGAAAGTGTTCCAACTTCCTTATCTGGATAACCTGATTTAATTCGTAGCCTATCAATTAAACGTTGTACAAATATATCACTTGTTTTATTATCAAAAATACCATTTTTAACAAAATCACGAGTACTAGGTAAAGTCATATTATCTTTAATAGAAAAATCTAAAATCAATCCCTCATCTTTACGATCTTCTGTTAAGAAACCAATTCCATGCTTAATTGCTTCAAAAGGATTTTTAATTATCAGTTGTTCTTCGTTTATTATAATTTGACCAGATTTTAAAGAATCAATTCCAAAAATTGCTCGCATTATTTCAGTACGACCAGCACCCATCAAACCAGAAAAACCAAGAATTTCCCCTTGACGTACATAGAAAGAAATATCCGTAAAAGCATCACCAGAAAGATTCTTAGCTTGAAAAACAATATTCCCAATCTCAGCCTTTTTTTCTGGATAATAATCTTCTAATTCACGGCCTACCATCTTCTGAACTAATTCATCCGCATTAGTTAACTTCGTTTTCTTGGTATCAATTACAAACCCATCCCTCATAACAGTTATAAGATCTGTAATCTTAAAGATTTCTTCCATCCGATGTGAAATATACACAATACCTACACCATCAGATTTTAATCCTTCTATCACTTTAAAAAGTGTTTCAGTTTCACGATCAGTTAAAGCTGCTGTGGGTTCATCCATAATTAACAAGGAAACTTCTGATAATAAACATTTTGCTATTTCTATCATTTGTTGTTGTCCGACTGATAATTGACCAATGATTGCATCAAGAGGAATAGAGATATTAAGACGTTTAAATGCTTCTTTAGCTTTCCTTTCCATACTAGCTTTATCTAAAAACCCAATCGAATTTTTTATTTCTCTTCCTAAAAAAAGATTATCAAGTACAGTCATATCTGGCCAAGTATTCATTTCCTGATGAATAAAACTCAGTCCAAACCGTTCTGCCTCTTGAGGATTAGAAAATGTTTTTTCTTTTCCATCAATAAAAATAGTTCCTGAAGTAGCTGGAAAAAGTCCAGTTAAAATATTCATTAAGGTTGATTTGCCTGCACCATTCTCTCCCATTAAAGCATGAACTTCTCCTGAATTAAGAACCAAATCAATACTTTCTAAAACACGATTATTCCCAAAAGATTTTGAAATGTTCTTCATTTCAATTTTCATAGGTAACCCCCCTCTAAATAATAACTCCTGATTGCAAGATTATATTCGAATATGGTGTATCTTCTCCAGTGCGAATAACTGCCTTAACTTTAGTATTCATAGCTTTCAATTCTTCATGACTAATATATTCAATAATTATATTCGATCCTAAAAGATCTAGAACTGCTTGCCACTGTTCTTTGTTTTTTTCCTTAATTTCTTCTGCTAAGAAAATTTTTTCAATAAGTACATGATCTGAATATTCTTTTAAAACTTCTAAAAAACTTGGACTACCTTTTCTTAATGCTAAATCAATTTTGTCAACACCTTTTGGAACTGGCAATCCTAAATCTCCGATACAAACCAAATCCATATGACCTAAATCATCAGCTAGTTTTGCTATATTACTATTTAAAATCCCATATTTCTTCATATCCTGAATGCTCCTTTATTTCTTTCAAACTCGGCATGCCTCCTTGCGCTCCAAATCTTTGAACAGAAAGATGTGAAGCAATCGTTGCAAAGGACAATGCAACATTCATCTCTTTTCCTTTTGAGATAGCATAAGCAAAAGCACCATTAAACGTATCTCCTGCTCCTGTAGTATCAACTACTTCTGCTTTTATAGCAGGAATCTTCTGAACTACTGTCCCATCATAATAAATAGAACCTTCAACTCCTAATGTCACAATCATTTTATTAGGATAAATTTTAATAATTTCTTCTAATTTCTTATCTGGAAAAAGCTCTGAACATTCATGCTCATTAGGAGTCATAAAATCACAAAAAGGAATCATCTCTATGTCTGTTTCTCTAGCTGGTGCAGGATTGTAAAGTACCTTAACTTGATTTTCTTGACAAAATTTAGCTATAGATAGGTTGGCTTCATGTGGTATTTCATTCTGTAATACAACAATACTTGCATCACTAATTAATTCCCACTCATTTTTCCAATCATTTGTTTTAACTAAATTATTCGCTCCGGGATAATAAATAATCCTATTATCACCTCCATATAAAGTAATTTGTGCAGCTCCTGTATATTGTGGTACCGTTCCCACATATTCTGTAGAAATATTATTATTTTGCAGATTACTTAATAAATCTGCTGAAAAAATATCTTCTCCGACATTTCCAAATATGTAAATATTATCTTCTACACTGGATAATCTACCAATAGCTACAGCTTGATTTGCACCTTTTCCACCTGGAACTATATTAAACGAATCCCCAAAAATCGTTTCACCTCCTTCTGGAATCCTTTTTGTTCTCATAACTAAGTCCATTGAAATACTTCCAACAACAACAATTTTACTCATTACTTTCTCCTTAATGTATTTCTTTCTACGTATCTAACAGGTAGTTTAATTTTAGCTTCATCTATAGAGAACTTATTTGCCATATTATAGATTAGCTTTGCAGCCTGTTCTCCCATTTTATATGATGATTGGTGAATAGTTGATAAAGAAGGGTAAATAAATTGACTAAGTACAATATCATCATAACCAATGATTTGAATATCATCTGGAATTTTTTTACCAATTGCTAAAATTTCATGAATATAAGCTATCGCATGAATATCAGAAGGTGCTATAATACTATCGATATTTGGATTTCTTTTTAGATTTTCTTTAGCTTCTTTTTGAATTTTTTCAAAGTCAAACGTTTCACTTTCTTCAATACAAATTTCTAAAGATTTATTCCTCAAATAGTTTAAACTTGCTTCAAACCGTTCCGCGATATTCTCGGCTTTATCATCTAAAACTTTAATAATCAGAACTTGTTTAGCACCTGCATTACAGATTGCTTCAGCAGCCAAACGACCACCTGACTGATTATCAGAAAAAACACCGTAACCTGTATCTTTACTAATTCGGTCAACTACAACAACAGGTAATGATAAATCTGGATATTCTTTTGTGAAGTCATGTGTAGTAATAATGCCAGCAGCATTTGTTTTCAACAGTAAGTTAACATATTCACTCAAAGATTCTTGGTCTGAAATCGTACCAACCATAATTCTATAACCTTTATCTTTCAAATATGATTCAGCGCCTCGAACCAATCTTGGGAAGAAGGGATTTGAAATATCTGGCAATAAAAGTCCTACCATTTGGTTTTTTTTGGTTTTCAAAGATTGTGCTAATACATTTGGTGTGTAATTTAATTTTTTAATCGCATTTTTTATTTTCTCTCTCGCATCATCTCCAACATAACCTTTTTTTGATATATATCTTGAAACCGTTGATTTTGATACTCCAGCTTCTTCAGCAACCTGTTTTATTGTAGTCATCACTCCTCCTTCTTACGTTGTGGAACCGTTCCCTTATTCTATAGTAAACGTTTTCTTTTTATTTGTCAATACTTTTCTAAAAATATTTTAAATTTATTTCATAGTACATATATTTTTCCAAATATATTATTACTATTACACAAGAAACACAACAAGACCTCCACTATATCGAGGAGGCCTTGGATCAGCTCGGTTATTTAGTAAAAGACTAGAAAATTTTCTTTTCCCAATCGTCTTCTGTACGGTGGCGGTAGAAAAACTCTGACTTATCCGGAGCTTCCATCATCTCCATCAAAGGTAGCATATCATAGGCCAGATCCAAGTTTGGAATCTGGTCTTTTTGCACCCAAGAAACTTCTCCCTCTTCTGAAGATTGAAGGGTACCAGAGAACTCAGTTGCCTTATAACAAACGACAATGTAGCGCCCGCCTGTATCTAGTGGCCAGTTCTTGATACCGACCAGTTGAGGATTTTGGATAGTCAATCCTGTTTCTTCGTAGATTTCACGAATGACAGACTCCGCGAAAGACTCGCCATTTTCTACATGGCCTCCTGGAAAGGCATAACCAGACCAGCGATTGGTTTCAGGAGAGCGATACTGCATCACCACGCGCTGAGTTTCTAAGTCTTCAATCAGACAAATGTTTGTTAAAATCGTTAATTGGGAACGGGACATAAATTTACTCGCTTTCTAAGTTATTAAATTTTCAGACTTGGTACCATATTAGCTTTTACTTTTGAGAATTATTTAGAATAGAATACCATCCGTTTTTCCTTCATAGGCTTTCCAAGTTCAAGTATTTTTTCTTGTCCATCAAAAGTAAAACCCATTTTTTGATAGAAAGCAATGGCTCGCTTGTTATCTTTCAATACCCATAAGAAAATTTCAGAAAAATGATTAAGAGCAGTCAAAGCCGCTTTCATTAACTTTTGTGCTATGCCTTTTCCGTAATAGTCTTTTAAAACATAGAAAGCAATAATTTCACCAGCTTGAATAGTCTCATCACGAAAGTTACCATAACTGATAAAACCAACTACCTTCAGATCATCTATCGCAATCAATGTATTTTCTGGATACTTTTGACTAAAGAGTCGACATCTTTCTAATGTCATTGTCTCCTGAAATTCTGCAGGCAAAAGGTCATCATAAGCCTCTCTCCACGTTTGCCAGTGAACAAGGGATTTACCTTCTATCTCTTCAGGAGTTTCCATTGATTTGATAATAACCGTCATTTATTTTCGCCCAGTCTTCTCTCAAAATACCATATTTAATACTATCAAAATATTTACCTTGATAATAACGAACTTTTGGAATATGAGCTTCTTTTTTCATTCTTAATTTTTCAGCAAGTTTCATCATACCAAGATTTCCTGACCAAGTTGTCAAACCCAGATGCTCCAACTCCAAGTAATCCTGAAACGTCCTATCTATCCACTGCAACATAGCAACTTTCCCAATACCAGTGTTCCAGAATTTTTTATCATAAATACCAATTCCCAATTCCATCCATCTTGTTTCTTTACATACCCAATAACGCGAAACAGTCCCAACTAGTTTATCATCAACAAAAATACCAAGGCGATTTGAGTTGCTTAAAATGGATTCTGATTTTTGTAGTTCGAATTCTTTAAAATTTGAAAAATACTGATAATCATCATAATAGGGAGCATCATACTGTTTCCAAACTGGATTAAGTTGTGAATAATCCATTTCCTATAAAGACATCAAATCTTCTCTCTTTAACTTTCTTAAATAAATCATACTATTCCCCTAATCCAAGGCCTTGACTTCCAACATCATATCACGGATCTGAGCCGCCAGTTCAAAGTCAAGCACTTCGACGGCTTCTTGCATTTGTTTTTCTAGTTTCTTGACCAGTTCTTTGCGCTCTTGTTTGTTAAGACTATTGATATCAACTTCCTTGTCTTCTTCTTTGGCAACAGTCTTGGTTACGGCAATCAAGTCACGGATTTCTTTCTTAATGGTTTGTGGCACAATACCATGCTCCTCATTATAAGCCATCTGGATTTTGCGACGACGGGCAGTTTCATCGATGGCACGTTGCATAGACTGGGTCACAGTGTCCGCATACATGATGACATGGCCTTCACTGTTACGGGCAGCACGTCCAATAGTCTGGATGAGGCCACGTTCGTTACGAAGGAAACCTTCCTTGTCAGCATCGAGAATAGCTACGAGACTCACTTCAGGGACATCAATCCCTTCACGTAGGAGGTTGATTCCAACCAAGACGTCAAAGACACCCAAGCGCAGGTCACGGATGATCTCCGTCCGTTCCAAAGTCTTGATATCCGAGTGCATGTA
Source organism: Streptococcus sp. 3874 (assembly GCF_013276425.1). NCBI lineage: Bacteria > Bacillati > Bacillota > Bacilli > Lactobacillales > Streptococcaceae > Streptococcus > Streptococcus sp. 3874. The sequence goes on from NZ_VMLA01000012.1 coordinate 13,488, forward strand.
CTTGACCTTGATGCCCATTTCCTTGAAGTAGTCAGTCAAGTCTTCTGCCATTTTCTTAGTCAAAGTTGTGATAAAGGTTCGTTCGTTCTTTTCAACACGGGCATTGATTTCACCCAAAAGGTCATCAATCTGTCCCATAGTCGGACGGACTTCCACCTCAGGATCCAAGAGTCCCGTTGGACGAATGATTTGCTCAATTACTGTCTCGGTCTGTTCATTTTCATAGTCGCCCGGTGTCGCTGAAACGTAAACAATCTGATGGACATGGCTTTCAAACTCTTCACGACGGAGAGGACGATTATCCAGAGCAGACGGCAAACGAAAACCATAATTTACTAGCATTTCTTTACGCGAACGGTCTCCATTGTACATGCCCTTGATTTGTCCCATGGTCATGTGGCTCTCATCAATCATGATCAAGAAATCATCTGGGAAGAAATCGAGAAGGGTATAAGGAGGCTCACCCTCACTCCGTCCATCCATGTGACGTGAATAGTTCTCAACCCCGTTGGTATAGCCCATCTCACGCAACATTTCGATATCATACTCTGTCCGCTGTTTCAAACGTTGGGCTTCAAGTAGTTTGCCTTCCTTTTCAAAGACAGCTAGTTGCTCTTCTAATTCGCCCTGAATTTTAGCAATGGCAACTTCCATGTGGTCGTCATTGGTCACAAAGTGTGTCGCTGGAAAAATCGCCAAATGATCCACTTCTCCTAAGACCTGTCCTGTCAGAGCCTCAACCTCACGAATACGGTCAATTTCGTCTCCAAAAAATTCTACTCGAAAAGCGTGCTCATCACGAGAGGCTGGGAAAATCTCTACCACATCCCCACGCACACGAAATCTTCCCCGTTGGAAATCAATATCGTTTCGCTCAAACTGGATGTCAACTAAGTCATTCAAGAGTTTATCACGAGAAATCTCTAGACCAGGACGGAGACTAACGACACTGTCAGCGTATTCCTTGGGCGAACCCAAACCATAGATACAAGAGACTGAGGCCACGACAATAACATCATTACGCTCCAAAAGGGCCGAAGTAGCGGAGTGGCGAAGCTTGTCAATCTCGTCATTGACAGAACTATCCTTCTCAATATAGGTATCGCTAGAAGGGACATAGGCCTCTGGCTGGTAATAATCATAGTAGGATACGAAGTACTCAACTGCATTTTCAGGGAAAAATTCTTTAAACTCCCCATAGAGCTGTCCTGCCAGAGTTTTATTGTGGGCAATGACCAGAGTTGGTTTATTGACTTTGGAAATGACCTGACTCATGGTATAGGTCTTCCCTGTTCCGGTCGCCCCCATCAGAATCTGAGCTTTTTCTCCACCCTCGATATTATCAACCAACTGCTCGATAGCTTGGGGTTGATCTCCTGATGGTTGATATTTTGATACTAGTTTAAATTGATTATCTGTAATGCGGTTAATCATAAGAATCCTCTCTCCATGTGCTATTCCTATTTTAGCATACTTGTAGCATTTTCACGAAGAAAAGGACGGACCGAAGTCACATCCTTTCATTTTCTTTCTTTAATTGATAAGCGAGATAAAGAATCAGCAGAAACAAAATAATACTGGACACGATGGAACCCTCAATACCAAAAGACCCACCAGATAGCCAGTCTTGATTGCCTTGTGGAGTAAATTTCATGATTGATGTTCCTGAAGACTGACCACTAACTAATACTCCAAAGAGGTTTCCCTGTGCGAAATTCCAGGCTCCATGAATACCACCTATACCCCATATAGTATCTGTTTTAAGAAGATATAGGGACATGGCAACTCCGAATAAAAAGAGATCAATTGCAGATAAGAAAGTTATGCCTGGATTTCCTAAATGAAGTAAGGTAAAGAGACTACTAGATATGATAATAGCGACTTTAAGATTAGTTCTCTTAGCCAATTGTGGAATCAGCCAAGCACGAGTAACCAATTCTTCTGCCGTTCCTTGTAAAATCCAAAAAGGTATTGTAAATAAAGTAAAAGCTAGCGAATAAGTATCCAAGTGAATGGAGTCAAATTGATACTGCCCCAAGGCTACTAGTCCAGCCAAAGCAAGTATAAAGAGGGATAGACCAAGACCGTATCCTTTAAATAAGGCACTTAAAAAATTTTCTTTATAGAATCCCAAGGTTCGAATCGGTCTTTTCTCTACTTTTCTAGTCCATCTAAACACAGTTAAGATGATAAAACCAAAGGACAATAATTCAAATATTAAATGGATGTCACTTGTTTTATCAGATAAATTCTGAAATAACATTTGAAGGAAATCTGCAATTCTTTGACCACCCATACCAAGATTGCTAAATAGCCCGATCAATGCTAAAAAACTAAGGCCAAAAAATAGAGAAGATATGAACTCAGATATATAGACGAAAAATAGAGCTAACAAGGGGCTTGTGTAAATGTTTAAACTCATTTTAGAAGTTTCAAAGTCTTTTAAGATTCTTTTGTCTTTCATAACTTTATCCTCTTTTACTATATGATATACCTTTATTATAGCACTTCTGTTGTGTGATTCAAGACAAAACAAGAATTATGGATGTTATATTTTCTAACACAGAAATATAAAAATTTGCCTTTTTTTACTTTTTCTGATATAATGGGAAAATATTCGGAAAAGGAGACTAAAAATGAAGAAAAAATTTCTAGCATTTTTGCTAATTTTATTCCCAATTTTCTCATTAGGTATTGCAAAAGCTGAGACGATTAAGATTGTTTCTGATACCGCCTATGCGCCTTTTGAGTTTAAAGATTCAGATCAAACTTATAAAGGAATTGATGTTGACATTATTAACAAAGTCGCTGAGATTAAAGGATGGAACATTCAGATGTCCTATCCTGGATTTGACGCAGCGGTCAATGCGGTTCAAGCTGGTCAAGCTGATGCTATCATGGCAGGGATGACAAAGACGAAAGAACGTGAAAAAGTTTTCACCATGTCTGATACTTACTATGATACAAAAGTTGTCATTGCAACTACTAAGTCACACAAGATTAGTAAATATGACCAATTAAAAGGAAAAACTGTTGGTGTTAAAAACGGAACAGCCGCTCAACGTTTCCTTGAAAGTATCAAGGATAAATACGGTTTTACTATTAAAACATTTGACACTGGTGATTTGATGAACAACAGCTTGACTGCTGGTGCCATCGATGCCATGATGGATGACAAACCTGTTATCGAGTATGCCATTAACCAAGGGCAAAACCTCCATATTGAAATGGATGGGGAAGCTGTAGGAAGTTTTGCTTTCGGTGTTAAAAAAGGAAGCAAATACGAACACCTGGTTACTGAATTTAACCAAGCCTTAGCTGAAATGAAAAAAGATGGTAGTCTTGATAAAATCATCAAGAAATGGACTGCTTCATCATCTTCAGCAGTGCCAACTACAACTACTCTTGCAGGCTTCAAAGCCATTCCTGTTAAAGCTAAATACATCATTGCCAGCGATTCTTCTTTTGCACCTTTTGTTTTCCAAAATTCAAGCAACCAATACACTGGTATTGATATGGAATTGATTAAGGCAATCGCTAAAGATCAAGGTTTTGAAATTGAAATCACCAACCCTGGTTTTGATGCCGCTATCAGTGCTGTTCAAGCTGGACAAGCTGATGGTATCATTGCTGGTATGTCTGTCACAGATGCTCGTAAGGCAACTTTTGACTTCTCAGAATCATACTACACTGCTAATACAATCCTTGGTGTCAAAGAATCAAGTACCATTGCTTCTTATGAAGATTTGAAAGGGAAGACAGTTGGTGTTAAAAACGGAACCGCTTCTCAAACCTTCCTAACAGAAAATCAAAGCAAATACGGCTACAAAATCAAAACCTTCGCTGATGGTTCTTCAATGTATGACAGTTTAAACACTGGTGCCATTGATGCCGTTATGGATGATGAACCTGTTCTCAAATATTCTATCAGCCAAGGACAAAAATTGAAAACACCAATCGCTGGAACTCCGATCGGTGAAACAGCTTTTGCCGTTAAAAAAGGAGCAAATCCAGAATTGATTGAAATGTTCAACAACGGACTTGCAAACCTTAAAGCAAACGGAGAATTCCAAAAGATTCTTGATAAATACCTAGCTAGTGAGTCATCAACCGCTTCAACAAGCACTGTTGACGAAACAACTATCTGGGGCTTGCTTCAAAACAACTACAAACAACTCCTTAGCGGTCTTGGTATCACTCTTGCTCTAGCTCTTATCTCATTTGCTATTGCTATTGTTATCGGGATTATCTTCGGTATGTTTAGTGTCAGCCCGTATAAATCTCTTCGTGTGATTTCTGAGATTTTCGTTGACGTTATTCGAGGTATTCCATTGATGATTCTTGCAGCCTTCATCTTCTGGGGAATTCCAAACTTCATCGAGTCTATTACAGGCCAACAAAGTCCAATTAACGACTTTGTAGCTGGTACTATTGCCCTTTCTCTCAATGCAGCCGCTTATATCGCTGAAATCGTTCGTGGTGGTATTCAGGCCGTTCCAGTTGGTCAAATGGAAGCCAGTCGAAGCTTGGGTATCTCTTATGGAAAAACTATGCGTAAGATTATCTTGCCACAAGCAACTAAATTGATGTTGCCAAACTTTGTCAACCAATTCGTTATCGCACTTAAAGATACAACCATCGTATCTGCTATCGGTTTGGTTGAACTCTTCCAAACTGGTAAGATTATCATTGCACGTAACTACCAAAGTTTCAAGATGTATGCAATCCTTGCTATCTTCTATCTTGTAATTATCACACTTTTGACTAAACTAGCGAAACGCTTAGAAAAGAGGATTCGTTAATGGCAAAACTAAAAATTGATGTAAATGATTTACACAAAAGCTACGGAAAAAATGAAGTTTTAAAAGGAATTACGACCAAGTTCTATGAAGGAGATGTTGTTTGTATCATTGGTCCTTCAGGTTCTGGTAAGTCAACTTTCCTCCGTAGCCTAAATCTCTTGGAAGAAGTTACTAGCGGTCACATCACTGTGAACGGTTATGACTTAACTGAAAAAACAACCAACGTTGACCACGTACGTGAAAATATCGGAATGGTTTTCCAACACTTCAACCTCTTCCCACATATGTCTGTTTTGGACAACATCACCTTTGCTCCTATTGAGCACAAGTTGATGACTAAGGAAGAAGCTGAAAAATTGGGAATGGAGTTGCTTGACAAGGTTGGGCTAGCAGATAAGGCTAAGGCCTGTCCAGATAGCCTGTCAGGTGGTCAAAAACAACGTGTAGCCATCGCTCGTGGACTTGCAATGAATCCAGACATCATGCTCTTTGATGAACCAACTTCTGCCCTTGACCCTGAGATGGTCGGAGACGTACTAAACGTTATGAAAGACTTGGCTAAACAAGGCATGACCATGATTATCGTAACCCATGAGATGGGATTTGCTCGTCAGGTTGCCAACCGAGTTATCTTTACTGCAGATGGTGAATTCCTTGAAGACGGAACACCTGATCAAATCTTTGATAACCCACAGCACCCACGTCTGAAAGAGTTCTTGGACAAGGTCTTAAACGTTTAAACTCAAACTGTAAGGATTTCCTTGCAGTTTTTTTCTACCTCGTATTGGATTTTTTGATTTTTCGGAAAATTATGTTAGAATTAAGTTTATGAAATGAGGTTTCCTCATACCTAGCAAGACTAGGAATAAAAATAGAAATTAGGTAGCTAGATGTCATCTAAGGTTATTGTTACAATTTTCGGTGCGAGTGGAGACCTGGCTAAACGCAAGCTCTACCCTTCCCTATTTAGACTATATAAATCCGGCAATCTTTCCAAACATTTTGCCGTCATTGGAACTGCCCGTCGTCCTTGGAGCAAGGAATATTTTGAATCTGTTGTCGTCGAATCGATCCTTGATTTGGCAGATAGTACCGAACAGGCTCAAGAATTCGCTAGCCACTTCTACTATCAAAGTCATGATGTCAATGATACAGAACACTACATTGCTCTACGTCAATTACAGGCTGAATTAAATGACAAGTACCAAGCTGAACACAACAAGTTCTTCTTCTTGTCTATGGCTCCTCAATTCTTTGGAACCATTGCCAAACACCTCAAGTCTGAAAACATTGTGGATGGTAAAGGTTTTGAACGCTTAATCGTTGAAAAACCATTTGGTACAGATTACGCAACTGCAAGCAAGTTGAATGACGAGCTCCTAGCGACATTTAACGAAGAACAAATTTTCCGTATCGACCATTATCTTGGTAAGGAAATGATTCAAAGTATCTTTGCAGTTCGCTTTGCCAACCTGATTTTTGAAAACGTTTGGAACAAGGACTTTATCGACAATGTTCAAATTACCTTTGCAGAGCGCTTGGGGGTAGAAGAACGTGGTGGCTACTATGACCAATCTGGTGCCCTCCGCGACATGGTACAAAACCATACTCTACAACTTCTTTCTCTGCTTGCCATGGACAAGCCAGCCAGCTTCACAAAAGACGAGATTCGTGCTGAAAAGATTAAGGTCTTTAAAAATCTCTATCATCCAACTGATGAAGAACTTAAAGAACACTTTATCCGTGGTCAATATCGTTCTGGTAAGATTGATGGCATGAAATACATCTCTTATCGTAGCGAGCCAAATGTGAATCCAGAATCTACAACTGAAACCTTTGCATCTGGTGCTTTCTTTGTAGACAGCGATCGATTCCGTGGTGTTCCTTTCTTTTTCCGTACAGGTAAACGACTAACTGAAAAAGGAACTCATGTCAACATCGTCTTTAAACAAATGGATTCTATCTTTGGAGAACCACTTGCTCCAAACATTTTGACCATCTATATCCAACCAACAGAAGGCTTCTCTCTTAGCCTAAATGGGAAGCAGGTAGGAGAAGAATTTAACTTGGCTCCTAACTCACTTGATTACCGTACAGATGCGACCGCAACTGGTGCTTCTCCAGAACCATACGAGAAATTGATTTATGATGTCCTAAATAACAACTCAACTAACTTTAGCCACTGGGATGAAGTTGGTGCGTCATGGAAATTGATTGACCGTATCGAAGAGCTCTGGGCTGAAAATGGTGCCCCACTTCATGACTATAAAGCTGGAAGCATGGGACCTCAAGCCAGCTTTGACTTACTTGAAAAATTCGATGCCAAATGGACTTGGCAACCAGATATCGCCTATCGTCAAGATGGTCGTTTAGAATAAACAAAATTCCTGCAAGTTTGTTCCTTGCAGGATTTTTGTTTCTGATTAGATTAAGCCTTCCAAGAGACCTTTCATAAAGTTTTCTGAGTTAAACTCTCCAATATCATCGATTTTTTCACCAAATCCAATCAATTTTACAGGAATATTGAGTTCTTCACGGATGGCTAGAACCACACCACCTCGAGCAGTGCCATCAATCTTAGTCAAGACAATTCCTGTCAAAGGGGTAATTTTTGAAAATTCTTTAGCCTGTACCAAGGCATTTTGACCTGTTGATGCATCAAGTGCCAAGAAGGTTTCATGCGGAGCTTCGGGCACAACACGTTTGATAATACGACCAATCTTTTCCAGCTCAGCCATGAGGTTATCCTTGTTTTGCAGACGACCAGCGGTATCAATCATGAGAATATCGATACCTTCGGACACGGCACGTTCCATGCCATCAAATACGACACTGGCTGGGTCAGCTTTTTCAGGTCCAGTTACAACTGGAACATCTACACGTCGACCCCATTCAGCTAGCTGGGCTACTGCCCCTGCACGGAAGGTATCTGCCGCAACCAGCATGACCTTCTTACCTGCTTGTTTGTAGCGGTGGGCTAGTTTCCCAATAGAAGTTGTTTTCCCAACACCATTAACACCAACAAAGAGCATGACTGTCAAGCCATCTTGGAAGTGGATGCTTTCATCGTAGTTACCATCCTTTTCATAAAGCTCAACTAATTTCTCAATGATGACACGACGAAGTGCATCAGGTTTCTTGGCGTTTTCAAGCTTGGCTTCGTAACGAAGCTCCTCTGTTAAGTTAGAAGCGACTTGGACACCAACGTCACTCATGATCAGCAGTTCTTCCAGTTCCTCGAAAAATTCTTCGTCAACAGATCGGAAATTAGCAAAGAAGGCGTTCAAGCGAGCACCGAAGCCCGTACGAGTTTTCTTGAGACTGCGGTCATATTTTTCCTGAACAGTTTCTTCTACCTGAGGCGTTTGTGCTTCAAGCGCTTCAAAGCTATTTTCTTCTTCAGTTCCTTCGCGCTCAGTGTTCTCTTCCTCTGAGACTTCTTCTGAGTTTGGCAATTCTTCTATTTCTTCTTGATGAACCTCTACAGCTAGCTCTGAATCCAGACGTTCTTCAACTGTGTCTTGGATTTCCTCTTCTTGGAACACAGCTTGTTCAACAATTTCCACCTCTGCTTCTTCCTGAGAAACTTCCTCAGCTTCTGTTAAGGCATGCTCAACATCTTCAGACAAATCAAGATTTTCCAGAGCTTCTTTTACAACTTCTTCGATTTTAGGTTCTTCTTTTTTTCCGAATAGACGGTCAAATAATCCCATATCTTAGTTCTCCTTTAGCACATATTCTTCGATAGCCCAGGCGACAGCCTCTTCATCGTTGGTCATTGGCGTCACTACATTTGCGACTGCCTTTACTTCAGGAACAGCGTTTTGCATGGCAACACCAAGCCCTGCCCATTCAATCATAGAAAGGTCATTGGCTTCATCACCACAGGCCATAACTTGGCTTTGGTCGATTCCTAGATGGCTGATTAGTTTTGCCAAACCTGTTGCTTTATGAACATTCTTTGGTGACCATTCTAGCAACATTTCACGTGATTTAAAGATTTCATATTGGTCAAACAATTCTGGAGAAATCTTTTGAATGGCTGCATCCAAGGGTTCTTGAGCAAAGGCAGTCACGCATTTATTGTAGGTCATTTGACTAGACAAGTCTTCAAAGTCCACTGGAACAAAAGTCAAAGCTGGATTAAATTTGGCATAAAGACTTTCTTGGTCGGATTGGATTTGATAAACAGTTCCTTCTGAGATAGCATCAAGAGGCAGTGATAATTTCTCTGTTTCCTCATACAAGCGTGCCACATCATCATATGAAAAGACTGTTTTATCAAGGATTTCTCCTGTATTTTTCTGAACCAAACCACCATTAAAAGTAATCGTATACTCATCTTCTTGGCCGTCAGTCCCTAGCTCATGGAGAAAGAAATCCATGGCTTTTAAGGGACGACCAGTTGTCAATACAACCTTAATACCACGATCACGCGCAGCTTTCAAAGTTGCCTTGGTACGATCCGTCAGCCTTTTATCAGTAGTCAACAAGGTCCCGTCCAAGTCCAATGCAATCAATTTTATATCTGCCATTATAAGCCCTCCATATAAGCTATAACCGACTGGTCCTTATGGTGACCAATCACAGTCTCTGCTAATTCTAAAATTTCTGGTCGTGCATTTTCAGGAGCTACAGGATGTCCCACAACCTGCATCATATGCAAGTCATTTAGATTGTCTCCAAAAGCCATAACCTGATCCATTGTGATAGCAAGTTTTTTGGCTAATTCAACAATGGCCACTCCCTTATCGACATAGTCCAGAACAATATCAATGGATTCAAAGCCAGTTGTCATGGCCTTAACACCAGGAACATGTTCATTGACCCAAGCTTCCCCAGCTTCCAGTGTTTCTTCTGTGAAGTTGGTTGTGAATTTGAAAATATCATCTGTAATATCTTCCAAACTCGCTACTTTTTGGATATTTTCATTATAATGCTGGCTCTCTTTCAAATAGGTCTCATCAACCGTATCTAGCACATAAGAGCCTTTTTTCCCCGTCAAGAGCAGCTTATTGATATCTACATAATGTGACATTTTCAGCTTTTCAAAAGTTGCCAGATAAAACTCACGAGACATAGTCACTTCATACAAGTCTTGACCTCGATATTCTACCAAACTGCCATTTTCCGCGATGAAAATAATGTCATCACAAACATCAGCAAATAATTTTTCTAAGGATAGAAATCCTCGACCCGAAGCCACCGCAAAGTAAATCCCTTTTTCCTTGTAGGAAATCAAAAGAGACTTGAGGCGGTTCACATCAAAGCGTCCATTCCCATCTAGGAAGGTACCGTCCATATCTGTTGCTACTAGTTTAATCATAAATTCTTCATACTCCTTAATAAATCCACCTTCTATTATACCATAGAAAAAGCAAATAGCGCCTAATACATTTGAGATTAGACGCTTGATAAACTCCCTACTTTATCACTTGATTTTTATCCAATATCGCTTACCCCTTTGGTATATCTGGATTTTTTCTAAATTCCCAAACTAACTTCCAATGCCAATAAAAGTTGAAATTAATCTGATAAAAATCGAAAAACAAGTGGAATTCCAAGTCAGAGTAAGTTCCACTTGTTTATCGTCCAATAACAAGGACGAGATGCTCGTCTTTCAAAATTGTCTTAAAGGTTTCTTCATAATTTATAAGTGGTTGGATTTAATTCATAAGTAATGAACTTTCTGTTTTTCTTAAAAGCACACAAAGATGTAGTTGCTTGCCTCATAAACGGATCCAACACAACATCACCTTCCAGAGAATAAATATCAATAAGTTGATTGACAATTTGTTCTGAAAAAGCTGGTGGTCTTGTAGAATAATCCCAAGGTATATTCCAAATGCAGTCAATAAATTTAGTTCCCTCAATGTTTCTATCCCACACTATAAATTCTGACTTTTTCTTAAAAATCAATATGTATTCATAGTTATTTAGAATCAAAGACTCATTATTCGAATAACTTGAAGGATATTTTTCAACTTGATTTTTGATATATGAAGTATTATTCAAATTACATATTATTGTCCCTTCAATATAGAAATTATGCTCCGCAAAGAATTTTTCAATTTCATGTTTGATATCGTAATACATATTTTGATTTTTTCTGCTAATTTCTACAGAACTGCAAATATTGATGCAAATTGTTCCTGTTTCTTTTAATATTTTACTACATCTTTCCCAAACACTATTTAGACTCTAAATATAGCCTTTATATGTTTCTATTAACCCAATCTAATTATCGTGTTGATAATCAACTAAATTAAAATATGGTGGAGAAGTGATTATTAAATCAACAGAATCATTTTCGACATCTTCCATAGCTCTGGAATCACCTAAATAAGCCTTATTCTCTGTTTTCATGTTTTTTACTCCTTTTAGTTTTTTCTATTAACATATACGAGATTAATATCATTACAATCATAAAACTAGAAATCAATAAGATAGTTATTCTCATATTAAATATTTGAATTCCTACACCAATTATCGGATTTACCAACATTGTAACAAGACTAATTGAAAAGGATAGTCCTGATATAACTGTTGCTCTTGAATTGTCATCAACCCAAAGATGTAACATCTCCATGATAATAGGATCAAGAATATCTATGATAATGTACAACAGTAGAAGACTAAATATAAATGTGGCATTGAAAGGCAAAATTTGAAAAATAATGGAAATCATTAGTATCAATGATAGCAGCATAATTAATTTAGAAACTCTTATTTTTGATATTTTATAAGCTTGAGTTGCTACTATGCCACCAATGATACTATAAATCATAAACATAGCTCCATTAATAGATGTAGAAAATCCTATTTTAGAAAAATAATCTGGTAATAAAGCAAACATTACGTTAATTGCTGAGACAATAACCGTAGTAAAAGCGAACATGAAAAGAATTTTAGTAGATTCTAGCAACCTATGAAAAACTGAAAATAATTCTTTAAATTTCGGAACACCATTTTGATTAAGATCTTCTATAGCGTTTTTCTGATTATCTGGAATAGATATGATGATTATCATTGAACCTATAAGTGTAAAAGACTGAATAAAATATGGTAAATATCTTGTAATGCTATACAAACCACCTCCTATAAATGTAGCAATCCCCAAAGTCAGAGCACTGATTAATTGTAACTTTCCTCTTATTTTCCCATAACTCTCCTCCTTGCCTTCACTTCTTAGAGATTCAAAAAACAAGGCATCATCAGCTCCACTTAATAAAGCATTTCCTACTCCTTCTAAAACAAATGCCCCTAGAATAACATAGTAAACATAGTCCTTCATTAGCAAGATTGATGAAAGAGTTAATAATGGAGTAATTGATAACAGAACTAGTCCCAATAGAACGATTTTCTTCTTACTAAATCTATCTCCTAAAATTCCGCAGGGAATCTCTGAAACTAATTGAGAAAATAGAAAAATAGATTGAAAAAATGCAAATTGTACTAAAGATAATCCCAAAAACTGGACAATAAAGATAATATTTACTATTCTAGTAAATCGTAAATTTGTAAAAATGATATATAGATAATATTTTAACTCTGATGAAATTTTATTGCTGATCATACCACATTCCTTCTAATTCATCTTTTACTAACCAAAAATTATGATAATATCCATCACCAAAACCAAAATCGGCAAAAATTTTGAAATTTTCTTCATACTCGGACTTCCTTTCCGTTTTTATTTATTGTACAATAAATAAAAACGGATTTAATTTTTGTTGGGAAAATGGGAAATTATGAAATCAAAACTTGGCATCACACTTAGAAAAGTTCGTAAAGGAAAACAAATTAGTCTATGCTCTGTAGCAGATGAACATCTTTCAAAATCTCAAATATCTAGATTCGAACGTGGGGAATCAGAGATATCTTGTATTCGACTTATCAATATTTTAGACAAATTACACATTACTTTAGATGAGTTTCTTATTTTACATGATGAAGATTATACTAATACTGAATTATTCGCTAATTTGGTTCAATATATTCGTAAGCAATATTCATCACAAAACATCAATAATATAGCCGCTCTACTTTCTGACTCATCACATTACACTTTAAATTCGTTCGAGAAAACAATGATAAAATCCATTCTACATACAATGGATTCCAGCATTATTCCATCAAATAAAGAATTACTTCAATTGACAGATTATCTCTTCAAAGTTGAAAAATGGGGTTACTATGAAATCACTTTATTAGGTAACTGTGTACGAACAATAAACTACAACTCCTACTTCCTATTAACAAAGGAAATGTTGAACAATTACATCTACTCTTCATTGAATAAAACAAATAAGCGAATTGTCACTCAATTGGCCATCAATTGTCTAATTCTGAGCGTAGATAAGGAAGAATTTTCAAACTGTACTTATCTAATCACCGAAATAAAAGCATTATTAGATAATGAATTAAACTTTTATGAACAGACAGTTTTTCTCTATGCAACTGGTTACTTTGAATTTAAGCGTCATTCAGATAGCGGAATTGAAAAAATGAAACAGGCCATACAAGTCCTTGATATTTTAGGAGAAGACAAGTTAAAATTACACTATACTAGCCATTTCGATAAACTGGTAAACAAAGAATAGATGAAATGATTCTCTACTATTTAACATTTTACAAATCAAGGGTGTCTCCATAAACTCACAACATCTCTAATGATTTTACCGTAAGCGCGTCATAAC
>NZ_VMLA01000120.1:0-6253 GCF_013276425.1 Streptococcus sp. 3874
CTAGCCGCAGGTTGCTCAAAACACAGTTTTGAGGTTGTAGATAAGACTGACGAAGTCAGTGATCATATCTACGGCAAGGCGAAGCTGACGTGGTTTGAAGAGATTTTCGAAGAGTATTAGTCCAAACCGTAGTTGTAGTCATCATCTTGCATGGCTTCAACTTCACCAAGAAGGTAACCATTTCCGACTTGAGAGAAGAAGTCATGGTTGGAAGTTCCTGTTGAAATACCGTTCATAACGATTGGGTTGACATCTTCAGCTGAATCTGGGAAAAGTGGATCTTGTCCCATGTTCATGAGAGCTTTATTGGCATTGTAGCGAAGGAAGGTTTTGACTTCTTCCGTCCAACCAACACCGTCATAAAGACTCTCTGTGTAGCCTTCTTCATTTTCATAAAGAGTATAGAGTAGGTCGTACATCCATTCTTTGAGTTTTTCTTGCTCTTCTTCAGGCAATTCATTGAAACCAAGTTGGAATTTGTAACCAATGTAGGTTCCGTGAACAGATTCATCACGAATAATCAATTTGATGATTTCCGCAACGTTGGCAAGTTTGTTGTTACCAAGATAGTAGAGGGGAGTGAAGAAACCTGAATAGAAGAGGAAGGTTTCTAGGAAAACGCTAGCAACTTTCTTTTCAAGTGGGCTACCGTTTAGGTAGATTTCGTTGACAATCTCAGCCTTCTTTTGTAGGTAAGGATTGGTATTGGTCCATTCGAAAATTTCTTCAATCTCAGCCTTAGTATTTAAGGTAGAAAAGATTGATGAATAAGATTTAGCGTGAACAGATTCCATAAATTGGATGTTATTGAAAACAGCTTCCTCATGTGGTGTACGGATATCTGCGCGAAGGGCTTGAACCCCAGTTTCAGATTGCATAGTGTCGAGAAGGGTTAAACCACCAAAAACTTTTCCGACCAAGTCTTTCTCTTTGTTAGATAGCTTTCTCCAGTCATCCAAGTCGTTTGACAAGGGAATACGTGTATCGAGCCAGAATTGCTCCGTCAGTTTTTCCCAAGTTGATTTGTCGATGACATCTTCGATGGCATTCCAGTTAATGGCTTTATAGTAAGTTTCCATTTGAAATCTCTTTCTGTGTTTAGTATTGCGAACTCATAATTATTTCTATTTTACCATAATTCTATAGGAGTATCGCACAAAAAGTCGGAATCCCGACTTTTAAAATGTTACATAAATTATGTTATGACATAGTAGATTTGATTTTATCAGTGCTGCTTAGGGAAAAATAGTGTTTCTATGCTAGAAACTAAATCACACAGCTTTCACATTGGTTGGCACCGACTTCTCCACCGTCATCTGTAAAGGTGCGGACGTAGTAGATAGACTTGATTCCCTTGTTAAAGGCATAGTTACGAAGGATGGACAAGTCACGTGTCGTTTGTTTATTTTCCCTCTTCCATTCGTAAATTCCTTTTGGAATGTCACTGCGCATGAAGAGGGTGAGTGAAAGTCCTTGGTCCACGTGCTCAGTCGCAGCAGCGTAAACATCGATGACTTTACGCATATCCATATCGTAGGCAGAAGTGTAGTAAGGAATGGTTTCTGTAGACAAGCCAGCAGCAGGGTAGTAGATTTTACCAATTTTCTTCTCTTGGCGTTCTTCGATACGTTGCGTAATCGGGTGGATAGAAGCAGAAACGTCGTTGATATAGCTGATAGAACCATTTGGCGCTACAGCAAGGCGATTTTGGTGGTAAAGACCATCTGCTTGAACCTTGTCGCGAAGTTCAGCCCAATCAGCAGCACCAGGGATAAAGACATCTTTGAAGAGTTCTTTAACACGGTCTGATTTTGGAACAAACTCGCCAGTCACATACTTGTCGAAGTAGCTTCCGTTAGCATAGTCTGATTTTTCAAAGTTGTGGAAGGTAATACCACGTTCACGCGCGATATTGTTTGACTCAACTAAAGTCCAGTAGTTCATAAGCATAAAGTAGATGCCTGTAAATTCAACAGACTCAGGCGATCCATATTCAATCAGTTGTTGTGCAAGGTAGCTGTGAAGTCCCATGGCACCAAGACCAAAGGTATGAGCTTGGCTATTTCCATGGTCAATAGTTGGTACAGCTACGATGTGTGAACTATCTGTAACGAAAGTTAAAGCACGAACCATAGCACGGATTGAGCGACCAAAGTCAGGTGAAGTCATCATGTTGACCACGTTGGTTGAACCAAGGTTACATGAAACATCCGTCCCCATTTGAAGGAATTCTTGAGCATCGTTGATCAAGCTTGGTTCTTGGACTTGAAGAATCTCAGAACACAAGTTACTCATGATAATCTTTCCATCAACAGGATTTGCACGGTTAGCCGTATCAATGTTGACGACATAAGGGTAGCCAGACTCTTGTTGTAATTTAGAGATTTCAGTTTCCAAATCACGCGCCTTGATTTTTGTCTTGCGAATATTTGGATTTGCGACCAATTCATCGTATTTTTCAGTAATGTCGATGTAGTTGAATGGCATATTGTATTCTTTTTCTACAGAGTAAGGGCTGAAGAGGTACATTTCTTCATTTTTACGAGCCAATTCGTAGAATTTATCTGGTACTACAACACCAAGTGATAGGGTTTTGACACGAACTTTTTCATCGGCGTTTTCTTTCTTAGTTGAAAGGAAGGCGATGATGTCTGGGTGAAAGACGTTGAGGTAGACAACGCCGGCACCTTGACGTTGCCCCAATTGGTTGGAGTAAGAGAAGCTGTCTTCAAAAAGCTTCATAACAGGAACGACACCTGAAGCAGCTCCTTCATAGCCTTTGATAGGTGCACCAGCTTCACGAAGGTTGCTGAGGGTAATTCCCACACCACCACCAATACGTGAAAGTTGAAGAGCCGAGTTGATAGAACGTCCGATAGAGTTCATATCATCCGTTACTTGGATTAGGAAGCAAGATACTAACTCCCCACGGCGAGCACGTCCAGCATTCAAGAAGGAAGGAGTAGCAGGTTGGTAGCGTTGGTGGATGATTTCATTGGCAATATCGATTGCAACAGCTTCATTCCCATCAGCGAAATAAAGGGCGTTAAAGAAGACACGGTCTTCCATGCTTTCAAGATAGTATTCACCGTCGTTAGTTTTCAAAGCATATTGATTGTAAAACTTATAAGCTGCCATGAAAGACTTGAATTGGAAATTTTGGTCTTTGATAAATTGAGCCAATTCTTCCAAGAACTCTGGACGGTATTTCTTGATAAAGGCTGTTTCGATGTAGTTGTGGTCAATGAGGTAGTTGATTTTATCTTTAATTGAATCAAAAACCATAGTGTTTGGAACGACATTTTCTTTAAAGAAGGCATCCAAGGCTTCCTTATCTTTATGAAGCATGATTTGTCCATTAACAGGACGGTTGATTTCGTTATTGAGACGGAAGTAAGTCACGTCTTCAAGATGTTTTAATCCCATAAAATTTCCCTTATCTAATTACAAAAGAAAGGCCTCTAAGTTAGCCCTAGAAGCAGTTTCTTCTGGATGATGTACTAAGATTATGCTAATTGTTTCAGTTTTCCTGGTTGGAAACCTGAAAAGACTTCAGTTGGTGTTTGAATAATAGGAGCTGCGCTAAAACCGAGTTCTTTGACTTGATCGATGTACTCAGGCTGCTCATCAAGATTGATTTCTTTATATTCAACGTTATTACTGTCCAAGAAACGCTTGGTCATTTTACATTGGACACAATTGTTTTTAGAATAAACGGTTACCATTGTGTAACTCCTCTTCAAAATTTAATACTATCTTAGTATATCAGAAAATAAAATTTTGTCAATGATTTGAACTAAATATAGTGGTCTATTTTTCTAGTCAAGCTCACAAAACACAATATGTAGTGTTTGTTTTATAAAACAGCAATGATTATCCTATAAATCGTTTTTAAAGAAACTATATCCTGTGTTTTGTTATATAGGATAGAAGATTTTCAGCAAGTTATCTGAAAGGAAATTGAAGGAAAATCCAGAAAATGCTTGAAAAAAATCCTAGAAGATGGTATAATACCAAACTGTAAGGGTTATCACATATAACTCAAAAAAAGAAAGAACAAAAGGAGAGTCAAACTATGGCTTCTAAAGATTTCCACGTAGTGGCAGAAACAGGTATTCACGCACGTCCAGCAACATTGTTGGTGCAAACTGCTAGCAAATTTGCTTCAGATATCACTCTTGAATACAAAGGTAAATCAGTTAACCTTAAATCAATTATGGGTGTTATGAGTCTTGGTGTTGGCCAAGGTGCTGACGTAACTATCTCAGCTGAAGGTGCAGATGCAGATAACGCCATCGCTGCAATCTCAGAAACAATGGAAAAAGAAGGATTGGCATAAGGGAAATGACAGAAATGCTTAAAGGAATCGCAGCATCTGACGGTGTTGCAGTTGCAAAAGCATATCTACTCGTTCAACCGGATTTGTCATTCGAGACTGTTTCAGTCGAAGATACAAACGCAGAAGAGGCTCGTTTGGATGTTGCTCTTGAAGCTTCTCAAAACGAGCTTTCTCTTATCCGCGAGAAAGCTGTAGGTACGCTTGGTGAAGAAGCGGCTCAAGTTTTTGACGCTCATTTGATGGTTCTTTCTGACCCAGAATTGATTGGTCAGATTAAAGAAACAATTCGTGCTAAGAAAGTCAATGCAGAAGCAGGTCTTAAAGAAGTGACTGATATGTTCATCACTATCTTTGAAGGCATGGAAGACAACCCATACATGCAAGAACGTGCAGCGGATATCCGCGACGTGACAAAACGTGTATTGGCAAACCTTCTTGGTAAGAAATTGCCAAACCCAGCTTCTATCAATGAAGAAGTAATCGTGATTGCACATGACTTAACACCATCTGATACAGCTCAATTGGACAAAAACTTTGTAAAAGCTTTTGTAACAAACATCGGTGGACGTACAAGCCACTCAGCTATCATGGCACGTACACTTGAAATTGCAGCTGTATTGGGAACAAATAACATCACTGAAGTAGTGAAAGACGGTGATATCCTTGCCGTTAACGGAATTACTGGTGAAGTGATTATCAACCCAACAGATGAACAAGCGGCAGAATTTAAAGCAGCTGGTGAAGCTTATGCTAAACAAAAAGCTGAATGGGCACTTTTGAAAGATGCTCAAACAGTAACTGCTGACGGTAAACACTTCGAATTGGCCGCTAACATCGGTACTCCAAAAGACGTTGAAGGTGTTAACAACAACGGTGCAGAAGCTGTTGGACTTTACCGTACAGAGTTCTTGTACATGGATTCTCAAGACTTCCCAACTGAAGATGAGCAGTATGAAGCATACAAGGCTGTTCTTGAGGGAATGAATGGTAAACCAGTGGTTGTTCGTACAATGGATATTGGTGGAGATAAGGAACTTCCTTACTTCGATATGCCACACGAAATGAACCCATTCCTTGGATTCCGTGCCCTTCGTATCTCTATTTCTGAAACTGGAGATGCAATGTTCCGTACACAAATCCGTGCCCTTCTTCGTGCTTCTGTTCATGGTCAATTGCGTATCATGTTCCCAATGGTTGCCCTTTTGAAAGAATTCCGTGCAGCTAAAGCAGTTTATGAAGAAGAAAAAGCAAACCTTCTTGCTGAAGGTGTTGCAGTTGCGGATGACATCCAAGTTGGTATCATGATTGAAATCCCTGCAGCAGCGATGCTTGCAGACCAATTTGCAAAAGAAGTAGACTTCATGTCAATTGGAACAAACGACTTGATCCAATACTCAATGGCAGCAGACCGTATGAACGAGCAAGTTTCATACCTTTACCAACCATATAACCCATCAATCCTTCGCTTGATCAACAACGTTATCAAGGCAGCTCACGCTGAAGGTAAATGGGCTGGTATGTGTGGTGAGATGGCTGGTGACCAAAAAGCTGTTCCGCTTCTTGTCGGAATGGGCTTGGATGAGTTCTCTATGTCAGCAACATCTGTACTTCGTACACGCAGCTTGATGAAGAAACTCGACACAGCTAAGATGGAAGAGTACGCAAACCGTGCCCTTACAGAATGCTCAACAATGGAAGAAGTTCTTGAACTTCAAAAAGAATACGTTAATTTTGATTAATGTGATTAACCTTGTAACCTAGTTGCAAGGTTTTTTGGGCGCATTTTGGAAAAGTATGGTCTAATACTCTTTCAAAATCTCTTCAAACCACGTCAGCGTCGCCTTAACGTAGATATGCTCACTGACTTCGTCAGTCTTATCTACAACCTCAAAACTGTGTTTTGAGCAACCTGCG
>NZ_VMLA01000121.1:0-12125 GCF_013276425.1 Streptococcus sp. 3874
GCTCAAAACACCGTTTTGAGGTTGTGAATAGAACTGACAAAGTCAGCTCAAAACACAGTTTTGAGGTTGTAGACAAGCCGACGCTGACGTGGTTTGAGGAGATTTTTAAAGAGTATCATTCACCATTTCACAACTAAATCGAAGATTTTCCGCCGTACTGAAAACGAGTCTGGGATAAAAGTCTAATCTTCAATATAAAAAGCGAACAAAACGAGTTATCTGACACTCAGAATTCTGTCTTGTTCGCTTTTTTATCTAATCTATCGATTTTTAAAATTTATAATAAAGAATTCCTGAAATCAAAATCTTTTTGTCTCAGACTCGTCCGGAAACTTTGAGACCTAGGCTCAAAGTTTAGGTATGGAACTTCGAAGAAGATCGCTACCGTCCGTCATTACTTAAGGAAAGTCTTAAAAAATCTATAAACAAAAAGAGCCACTCGGCTCTTTTTGTTTATACTCAATGAAAATCAAAGAGCAAACTAGGAAGCTAGCCGCAGGCTGTACTTGAGTACGGCAAGGCAACGCTGACGTGGTTTGAATTTGATTTTCGAAGAGTATTATTCTCCTTCAAAGGCATCTTTAATATGGTCAAAGAAGCCCTTTTTCTTTGGATTGACTTTTAAATCACCAGCAGCTGCAAATTCTTTCAAGGCTGCTTTTTGACGATCGTTCAAGCCTGTTGGTGTTACGACATTAACGGTAACATATTGGTCACCAACTGCACCACCACGAAGACTCGGAGCTCCTTTGCCACGTAGGCGGAATTTCTTACCAGTCTGAGTTCCCTCTGGGACAACCAATTCAACATCACCGTGAACAGTTGGAATATCTACTGTGTCACCAAGAGCTGCTTGGACAAAGTTGAGGTTGAGATTGTAGAAGATAGTAGTTCCTTCACGTTCAAACTTATCGCTGGCTTCCACAGAAACAACCACGTACAAGTCACCATAAGGTCCACCGTTAAATCCAGCTTCACCTTGACCAGCTAGGCGAATTTGTTGACCAGTTTCCACACCAGCAGGAATTTTGACATGTACGCTATGATCTTGTTTTTCATGCCCTGTTCCGTGACATGTTGTACATGGATCTTTGATTTCTTTTCCGCGACCATGACAGACATCACAGGTTACTTGACGACGCATCATACCAAGCGGAGTCTGCGTATCGACGTTAATGACACCAGCACCATGACAGCGTCCACAAGTGACTGGACTGGTTCCTGGCTTAGCACCTGAGCCATTACATGTACGACAGCTTGCTTCACGGTTGTATTTAACTTCTTTTTCAGCTCCAAAAATAGCTTCTTCAAAGGTCAAGTTCACACGATACTGGAGGTCATCCCCTTGGCGAGGAGCATTTGGATTGCGTGAAGCACCGCCTCCGCCGAAGAAACTTGAGAAAATGTCCTCAAAACCACCGAAGCCACCTGCCCCATTGAAACCGCCAGCTCCACCACCGAAGCCTCCAAATCCACCATTGGCGCCTGCAGCACCATATTGGTCATAGGCAGCCCGTTTTTGGTCGTCACTCAAAGTCTCATAGGCTTCTTGAACTTCCTTGTACTTTTCCTCAGCACCAGGCTCCTTATTGATATCTGGGTGATATTTTTTCGAAAGCTTACGATAAGCCTTTTTGATCTCGTCTGCCGAAGCGTTTTTTGACACCCCCAGACGATCATAAAATTCAGTATTGTTCATACAAGATACCAAGACCGTAAAATTCGACTGAAAAATAGGAAATCTGACGCTGGAGCGATGCTCCTAGACAGATTTATCTTTTTTCCGAGAATTTAGGTCGGGTTCAATTCCTTTCTGTTATATTAAGTAAGAAATTTGGGAACCCGTGTTCAATTCCCTGAACACATTTGTTCCTTTCTTTCATATTGATGAGACAAAACCCAAACAAATGATATTCCGTCCCTTTTTATCGAAAAACAGAGGCTGGGTTGCAACCTCTGCAAATAAGTAAATTAACTTTATTTTGATTTTAAATATCCTATAAGTACAGAAATATTTATATATTTTTGTCTCTTCTTAGTATTTGCTATAAAATTCCAATAGATTAGAAGGAATACACCGACAACCCAAATCATGCCCATTATAAACGATATTATAAATTCTGGTTTTTGTATGGTTGCTGATACTAGTGCTGATACTAGCGCTGACAACAATACTGAAGTAACAAAATTCCTTACCGCTTCATCATTTTTGACACAATTCTCATGTTCAGCTAATATAATTTCTCTATATCTAGCCAAATATACTGCTGGAATATTATCTATAAAATCTTTTGCAGATTCATAACTATCAGCTTTATCACAAAAATCATTATAAAGTTTTCGTGTACTTTTTAGATACTCTTCTGTTAATACACTCATCTTATTTTTCCGTAAACTCTCCGTCTACGACGTCATCGCCTGCGTTTCCTGTTGCTTGTGCACCTTCTGCTCCTGCTTGAGCTTGTTGGGCTGCTGCTGCTTGTTCGTAGAGTTTAACAGCAAGTCCTTGAGCTTTTTCGTTCAATGCTTCAAGTTTTGCTTTCATGTCGTCCAAGTTGTTGTCTTCTTGCGCCTTCTTAAGGTCATCAAGGGCAGCTTGGGCAGCGTCGCGTTCTGCGTCGAAGCCTTTGCCTTCAGTTTCCTTGATAGTCTTTTCAGTCGCAAAGATTGCTTGGTCTACTTCGTTACGAAGGTCCACTTCTTCTTTACGTTTCTTATCTGCTTCAGCGTTTGCTTCTGCATCTTTCATCATGCGGTCGATTTCTTCGTCAGTCAAACCAGAGTTCGATTGGATCACAATTGTTTGTTCTTTTTGAGTTCCAAGGTCTTTGGCCTTAACAGATACGATACCGTTCTTGTCAATGTCAAATGTTACTTCGATTTGAGGAATTCCACGAGGTGCAGCTGGGATGTCTGTCAATTGGAAGCGTCCAAGAGTCTTGTTATCTGCTGCCATTGGTCGTTCACCTTGAAGAACGTGGATATCAACGGCTGGTTGGTTGTCTGCCGCAGTTGAGAAGACTTGTGATTTAGATGTTGGAATTGTTGTGTTACGGTCGATGAGTTTTGTGAAGACACCACCCATTGTTTCGATACCAAGTGACAATGGTGTTACATCAAGAAGGACAACGTCTTTGACATCACCAGTGATGACACCACCTTGGATAGCAGCGCCCATGGCAACTACTTCATCAGGGTTTACTGATTTGTTTGGTTCTTTACCAGTTTCAGCTTTAACAGCTTCTACAACGGCTGGGATACGAGTTGAACCACCAACAAGGATCACTTCGTCGATTTCTGACAAGCTCAAACCTGCATCTGAAAGGGCTTGACGAACTGGAACTTTTGTACGTTCTACAAGGTCACGAGTCAAATCGTCAAATTTCGCACGAGTCAAAGTCATTTCCAAGTGAAGAGGGCCAGCTTCACCTGCAGTGATAAATGGCAAGCTGATTTGAGTTGAAGTTACACCAGAAAGGTCTTTCTTCGCTTTTTCAGCTGCATCTTTCAAACGTTGCATTGCCATCTTGTCAGTAGACAAGTCAATACCGTTTTCTTTCTTGAATTCTGCTACCAAGTAGTCAATGATTTTTTGGTCAAAGTCGTCACCACCAAGTTTGTTGTCCCCTGCAGTTGACAATACATCGAAGACACCGTCACCCAATTCAAGGATAGATACGTCGAATGTACCACCACCAAGGTCAAATACCAAGATTTTTTCTTCTTTGTCAGTCTTGTCCAAACCGTAAGCAAGGGCTGCTGCTGTTGGTTCGTTGACGATACGTTCTACTTCAAGACCAGCGATTTTACCAGCGTCTTTTGTTGCTTGACGTTGAGCATCGTTAAAGTAAGCTGGAACTGTAATAACTGCTTTGGTTACTTTTTCACCAAGGTAGTCTTCAGCGTAGCCTTTCAAGTATTGAAGGATCATAGCTGAGATTTCTTGTGGAGTGTATTCTTTTCCGTTTGCAGAAACTTTTTCAGAAGTTCCCATCTTAGATTTGATAGAGATGACTGTATCTGGGTTTGTAACTGCTTGACGTTTTGCAGCATCACCAACGATAATTTCGCCGTTTTTGAATGAGACTACAGATGGAGTTGTGCGGTTTCCTTCTGGGTTTGCGATGATTTTTGATTCAGTTCCTTCAAGAACTGCTACTGCTGAGTTTGTTGTACCTAAGTCAATACCGATAATTTTAGACATGTGTTTTTCTCCTTGTTAGTTAATTTTCTTTTTTTATATTTCCCTTAAGTGGTGGGGACGTGAGCAACTCCCTTCGGGATTTCATCACTTATTTTTGAGCCTATTGTCTCAAAAATCCCCTATTTCAGTAGCAAAAGCTACTGAAACTTTTACCACGGCGGGAAATATCTTCCTTGCAAGCCTTCGGCTTGCCTCTTATCTTTCTTCATAGTTTATTGTCGTTTCGGACAAGTTTTCTATTATGTAAATTGCGACACGAGAAGTCGAAATCGATTTTATTTCGACGACGAGTTAATAAGGAGGCTAGGCAAATGCCATAGCGATTGCCATTTTCTGACGAGTTGCTTTAGCTACCGTCAGAATTGCCGAATCGAACACGCCCTAAGCTCTGAGTAAAAAAGATAGATTTTCTTGTGTTCATCGAACACTTCGTCAATCTCCTATTTTTACTGTGAGCTTTTTACGGGCTTTGTATCTTAGTTATACACCACTACCATTGCTGGGCGTAGGATGCGGTCATGGAGTTTGTAGCCTTTTTGGAAAACTTGGGCGATGGTATCTGCTGGGTGTTCATCGTCTGCTGGGAGAGTTTGGATGGCCATATGATAGTTATGGTCAAATTCGCCGTCAGCTGCGATTTCTTCGATTCCTTCTTCTTTCAAAGCGTGAATCAAGCTTTCTTGAACCATCTCCAATCCTTTTTTGACATCATCTGTCAAACCTTCAACTGCGAGTGCACGCTCAAGATTGTCGAGTGATGGCAAGATTGCTTTTGCTAAGTCCTGGCTACGATAACGTTGCAAGTTTTGACGCTCTTCATTGGCACGGCGTTGGATATTTTGCATTTCCGCATGAGCGCGAAGGTATTTATTTTCGAACTCATCTGCACGTTCATTTGCCAAATCCAACTCATATTTCTCAGGAGTTGTTTCTTCTACCGTTTCCACAACTTCCTCTTCTTGGACTTCTTCTACTTCTTCATTTTTTATATCTTGGGCCATTTTCGCCTCCTTTAATGATTTCAATCTTAATGTACTTCGTAATGATTACTGCTGAGGTAGCGGTAAAAATCTGTCAACTTCATGGTCAAAACACGGTTGACTACGTTGACTTGGTTGATTAGCTGTTGGTAATCCAGATTGACTGGACCGATAATGGCTAGAATTCCAACTCCCCGATAAGGAATGAGGAACTTGCTACTAATCACCGCTAGGTCTGCTAGACAGGACTCTTGACTGTCTGCAACACGGACATTTTGCATCTGATCTTCACGCAACCCCTCACGAATCTCCAGAGCCACCTTTTGCGGTTGGTCAAAGAACTGATAAGCTGCCAGATTGGCAAAATTCAAGAGATTGACCTTGCCCGCCACCACAATGTTTTCGTTGAACATCTCCTTAAAGATATGTTCAAAGAGATCAATCACATTATCCGTTGTTGTAAAGTAACGCTGGATAATCTGCGGAATCTCCGTCCGAATCTTGTAGTGAATATCTAGAACGGTGTGCCCGAGGAAACGTTCCTGAATGATACTCTTCAGTTTCAGCAAATCTTCCTGCAAGAAGTTCCTTGGAATCAGAAACTGACTGGTAACCGTTCGCGACTCGTCTAGGGTGAATACTGCCAAGGCTGTATGTTGCCCCAAAACAACGATATCAAAGGCTGTCAAACGTTGCCTGCTCGGCTCAACATCCAGTGCCACTACCGTACAGCCACTCAGGTCTGTCAGTAGATTAGCAGCTTCTTGCAGAATATCCTCCAGTTTGAAGAATTCCTGATCAAAGGCTTTGACAATCTCATATACCTCATTTTCAGCCAGTTGATCAAAATCCAGTGAGTGTTTTACATAGTACTGAAAACCAGCAATACTTGGCATCCGACCGCTTGAAGTATGAGCCTTTTCAAGCAAACCTTGCTTTTCTAGAGCCGCCATGTCATTACGAATGGTTGCACTGCTAGAGTTAATAGACTCTTGCAAGGCTTTGGATCCGACAGGTTCGTGCGTTTTGGTAAAGATGTCAATAATCAGATTTAAAATATCCTGCTGACGCTCTGTAACCATCTCATCACTCCTCTCTGTCTGATAAATTAGCACTCGATACGTTCAAGTGCTAACTTATGATTCTATTATACACCCTTAGAAGAGAATGTCAAGATAAAAATTCAAAAAATTAGCACTCTTTTATCAAGAGTGCTAAAAATCAGTCTGAAGACCTAGAACCCTACCTTCCATCTACTCGGTATTTACTTTTTAGTCTGAAATAACCATAGATTAGATAAGAAATCATAAAGGCATATAGAGCAAAAATAACAAAGAAAGATTGCGACAGTTCTTCTCGAAACAAACTCATACAAACAACAAAACCTCCTAAGAAAGTAGCTGCACATGAACGAAGTCTATATCGCATAACTTCCCACCTGAGATTATTACTCATATAGACTTGATCCTCTGAAAGTATATCAGAAGCCAATTTACGAAGAATCGAACAAAAACCTGCTCCTATCAATTCCCAACCTCTATTTCTAAAATCTTGCAGTTCATGCTTATATTTTTTAAGAAATCTAGAATCATAGATACGGTAGATGACATCGTCTGGTTGACATTGGTCAAGATAGAACAAACCAAAACGACCCGTTCTATATCTCCAACCTTTCAAATGCATCTCATGCAAATACTCTTCTTCCTTGTCCAAATCAACAATGGTGAAAATCCGAAATTCTACTCTGCTATTCATTGTCTTACCCCAAAATTAGAAAACATGCCTGGTGTTATTTATTAGATAATTCTTTCCACTTTTGACTCAATCTCCAAAAAATATAAGAAATCTGAACCGCAAAAACTATCAATAAAACCCAATCTATTATGAAAATCAAAAATACTTCCCAACTGAAAGAACTAGCTCCACTGACAAACTTTGAGAAAACCGGTAGTAGAGCTAAAAAGAGAAGCAAAATAGGAAGCATCCGCCTCGTTAAAATCCGTTTGGCATAAAAAAATCTTTATTTAAACGAAAATATTATGGCAAAATTTACGCCAGTTTTTGAACGGCTGATGTAGATATTTTATACTTTCAAAATGTTTAAATGTGATTATTTATTTTTGAAAAATAGCTCACCAGCCCGACTGAAAGTGCTTATAGAATGATAATAAGTTGCCTGCCGAAAACAGTGAAAAATAGCGGTGTTATGCGGAGATAATCTGACGCGATGCGAAAATATATTGCATACTTATTTTCAACAATTTAGCAGAGTATTTTTATAAGTGTGATATAATAGAAGTATAATTTGTTCTGATAGTTTATTTTATGGAGAAGTAGATTTTTAGAATGCGGAGGGTTCAATATGGTTGAGTTTATAAAGTCTAAGAAAGAAATGAGTGAGGAGGATATTAAAGCAAATTTCATCACTCCTGCTATTGTAGCCAAAGGATGGAAAAATGGTGAACATATCGCTTACGAAGAATACTTCACTGATGGTCGAATTGAAGTTAGAGGAGATAAGGCTCGTCGTAAAGAAGGAAAAAAATCAGACTATTCACTGTATTACCAATTTGGAACTCGAATTGCAATTGTTGAGGCAAAGGATAATAAACACAGCGTTCGAGCAGGATTACAACAAGCTATTGAATATGGAGAGATTTTAGATGTTCCATTTGTTTATTCTTCGAATGGTGATGGCTTTATTGAACACGACCGTATCACGAGAGAAGAACGTGAGTTGGAGTTAGACGAATTCCCTACTCGTGAAGAATTATTTTCTCGTATGACGAAGGAAAAAGGATTGACGTACGAAATTACAGAAGCTATCTCAACTCCATACTATACAGACGCCTTCTCAATGAAAACGCCACGCTATTATCAGCAAATAGCTATCAACCGTACTATTGAAACAGTTGCCAGAGGACAAAAACGAGTAATGTTTGTGATGGCAACAGGAACGGGGAAAACGTTCATGGCTTTTCAAATTATTCATCGCCTTCGAAAAGCTGGTTTGGCTAAACGAGTTTTATTCTTAGCAGATAGAAACATCTTAGTAGACCAAACGATGGCTGAAGACTTTAAGCCATTCGAAAAGATAATGACGAAAATTACACCAAAACTTTTGACTGCTCCAGAAAAATTAAATTCTTTTGAAATTTATCTAGGGCTTTATCAGCAACTAACTGGTGAAGATGGAACTGAAACACATTATCAAAAGTTTGACAAAGACTTCTTTGATTTAGTCATAATTGATGAAGCGCACCGTGGCTCAGCTAAGGAAGACAGTAACTGGCGTAAGGTGATTGATTATTTCAGTTCTGCGACACAGATTGGGATGACCGCTACTCCTAAAGAAACCAAGAATGCTTCCAATACGGAATACTTTGGTGAGCCAATCTATACTTATAGTTTAAAACAGGGAATCGAGGATGGTTTTTTGGCTCCATATCGTGTTATGAGGATTAATTTAGATGTGGATGTGGATGGTTATCGTCCAGAAACTGGAAAAGTTGATGCTAACGGACAATTAATAGAAGATAGGTACTACGGCAGGAAAGATTTTGACAAAACCATTGTCATTGATGATAGAACGCAAAGAGTTGCCAAGTTTGTTTCTGATTATATGAAGCAAAACAATGCACGATTTGATAAAACAATTGTTTTTTGTGTTGATATTGACCATGCCGAGCGAATGCGTGCTGCACTTGTAAAAGAGAATCTAGACTTAGTCCAAGAAGACTATCGTTATGTCATGCAAGTAACTGGTGACAACGCTGAAGGAAAAGCTCAACTGGATAACTTTATGGATGTCAATTCTAATTTTCCCGCTATTGTAACAACGTCTAAATTATTAACGACAGGAGTTAATGCTAAAACATGTCGTTTGATTGTTTTAGACTCTAATATCCAATCCATGACTGAATTTAAACAAATTATTGGTCGTGGCACACGTCTTTATCCTCAAAAGGGGAAAGAATTTTTTACGATTATTGATTTTCGAAATGTTACCAATTTGTTTGCTGACCCTGATTTTGATGGTGAACCAGTGAAGGTTCTGGAAACGGGCGCAAAAACAAACAATGGTACTACACCTGGTTTTGTAAACGAAGGTGGTGACCCAGTAGAAAAATATATCGTTACAGACAAGCAGGTTACCATTCTTAATTCTACTGTTCAAGTATTGGATGAAAACGGGAAACTGATTACCGAAAGCCTGACCGACTACACTCGGAAGAATATCTTAGGTAGCTACGCCACTTTGAACGATTTTATCACAGTTTGGCATACGGCGGATAAAAAGAAGCTTATCTTAGACGAACTTTATAAAAAAGGAGTTTATCTAGATGCTATTCGAGAGTCGGAGGGAATATCAGAACAAGAAATCGATGATTTTGATTTACTCCTAAAACTTGCCTATGGTCAAAAAGAATTAACCAAAACGGAACGTATCAATAAACTCAAACAAAGCGGATATTTATATAAATATAGTGAGGAAGCGCGTGCTGTTTTGGAAATTTTACTGGACAAATACATGGATAAAGGTATTGGAGAACTCGAAAGCATTGAAACATTAAAACTTCCAGAATTTCAGATATATGGTGGAACCTTCAAAATCATCAATACTTATTTTGGAGATAAAAAACGATATTTACAAGCAATTAAAGAATTGGAGAAAGAGCTATTTACAGTAGCTTAATGAAAGGAAAGTATGTCAATTACATCATTTGTAAAAAGAATTCAAGATATCACTCGAAACGATGCTGGTGTTAATGGTGATGCTCAACGTATTGAGCAAATGTCTTGGTTATTATTCTTAAAAATTTATGATAGCCGTGAAATGGTTTGGGAATTAGAAGAAGACGAGTATGAGTCAATTATCCCAGAGGAATTAAAATGGCGGAATTGGGCTCATGCTCAAAATGGAGAGCGGGTATTGACAGGCGATGAATTACTTGATTTTGTCAATAACAAGTTATTCAAAGAGTTGAAAGAGCTTGAAATAACTTCAAATATGCCTATTCGAAAAACGATTGTTAAATCAGCTTTTGAAGATGCGAACAACTATATGAAAAATGGCGTCTTGTTACGCCAAGTCATCAATGTTATTGATGAAGTTGATTTCAATAGCCCTGAAGATCGTCATTCGTTTAATGATATTTACGAAAAAATTCTTAAAGATATTCAAAATGCTGGGAACTCAGGAGAATTTTATACGCCACGTGCAGCGACTGATTTTATTGCCGAAGTTCTTGACCCAAAACTTGGAGAATCAATGGCAGACCTTGCTTGCGGAACAGGAGGCTTCTTGACTTCGACTCTGAACCGTTTAAGTAGTCAACGTAAAACTAGTGAAGATACCAAAAAATATAATACAGCTGTTTTTGGTATTGAAAAGAAAGCATTTCCTCATCTTTTAGCAGTTACAAATCTGTTTCTTCACGAAATTGATGACCCTAAAATTGTTCATGGAAATACTTTGGAGAAAAATGTTCGTGAATATACGGATGATGAAAAATTTGACATTATTATGATGAATCCACCTTTTGGAGGGTCAGAATTAGAAACAATAAAAAATAACTTTCCAGCAGAATTACGGAGTTCTGAAACAGCTGATTTATTTATGGCTGTCATTATGTATCGTTTGAAAGAAAATGGTCGTGTTGGAGTTATTTTACCTGATGGTTTTCTATTTGGTGAAGGTGTAAAAACTCGCTTGAAACAAAAACTGGTAGATGAGTTCAACTTGCATACGATTATTAGGTTGCCTCATAGTGTCTTTGCACCGTATACAGGAATCCATACGAACATTCTTTTCTTTGATAAAACAAAGAAAACAGAAGAAACTTGGTTTTATCGTTTAGATATGCCAGATGGTTATAAAAATTTCTCGAAAACTAAGCCGATGAAGTCAGAACACTTCAATCCTGTTCGTGACTGGTGGGAAAATCGTGAAGAGATTCTGGAAGGTAAGTTCTACAAATCTAAATCATTTACACCTAGTGAATTGGCTGAGTTGAATTATAATTTAGACCAGTGTGGCTTTCCAAAAGAGGAAGAGGAAATCTTAAATCCCTTTGAGTTGATTCAGAATTATCAAGCGGAAAGAGCAACTTTAAATCATAAGATTGATAATGTATTAGCTGATATTTTGCAGTTGTTGGAGGACAAATAATGACACCAGAACAACTTAAAGCAAGTATTCTCCAAAGAGCGATGGAAGGGAAATTAGTGCCGCAAAATCCCAATGACGAACCTGCAAGTGAATTATTAAAGAGAATTAAAGCTGAAAAAGAAAAACTTATCAGTGAAGGAAAAATCAAACGAGATAAAAAGGAAACTGAGATATTTCGTGGTGATGATGGGAAACATTATGGGAAGTTTGCTGATGGAAGTATAAAAGAGTTTAAACATAATATACCTAAAGGATGGGCCATAGTTTATTTACCAGACATTTGTGCATTAGAGGACGGCTCAATAAAAAGAGGTCCTTTTGGTAGTTCTATAACAAAGTCAATGTTTGTTCCGAAAGGAGAACATACATATAAGGTTTATGAACAAGGTAATGCTATAAGAAAAACTATAGATTATGGAGACTATTGGTTAAAAGAGAGTGATTATATACGTTTAAAAAATTTTTCAATAAAAGCAGGAGATATTTTAATATCTTGTGCAGGTACTATTGGAGAAATCTTTCAAATACCTTCAAATTATTATAATGGAGTTATAAATCAAGCATTATTAAAACTTACGTTAAACTCAGATATAATAGATTCACAGTATTTTAAATGGATGTTTACGAGTTTGATTAATACACTAAAAGAGCATTCTATAGGTTCAGCGATAAAAAATTTAGCTTCAATAAAATTTTTAAAATATGAAGTTCCTATGTTATTGCCTCCACTATCCGAACAACAACGAATAGTAGAAGCAATCGAATCAGC
>NZ_VMLA01000122.1:0-528 GCF_013276425.1 Streptococcus sp. 3874
AGTTACTTCAACCCATTGACTCCGACGGATTAAGTTGCTTTCGTGAATACCAAAATCAGCCGCAATTTCTTCATAAGTTCGATATTCTCGCACATATTGAAGTCGCCATAAGAAGGTATTCTAGGCTTAGTTTAGGTTTTCGTCCCCCTTTTGCGTGTTTACCTTGATAATCTCTTTTTAATACAGCTAACATCTCTTCAAAAGTCGTGCACTGAACACCAACCAGGAGCTTAAATCGTGCATCAGTTAGTTGTTTACTTGCTTCATAATCCATAGAACTATTATACCATATATTGTTTCGCAGGAAGTCTAATAATGTTCGAAATTGAAGCAGGTTAAAGAGACACCCGACTTTATCACTTAAAAAATACAAAAGGGCAGCTACCCCCTTGCGCGACAAGGGATTTCGCTGTTCTTTAATCTCGTTTAGGTGTTGTATATGGAGCTTTGGCGTAATTTTTGAGTTCTTCAAACTTCACGAACCCTTTGTTCCATTCCATGCCTAATAGTCTATTTAGTAGCTGCATA